>CAKZNR010000231.1 GCA_937129725.1 uncultured Cellvibrionales bacterium
CATTCCCGCACCATACCTTCAAACGAGGTGCCAAGCGTGGTTGCCACCTTCACATCCGGGGTGTTGATGCTGTCGTATCCGTTCAGATCCGCGGCCTTTTCCGGCATGGTAAAGGGCAGGATCTGTACCGCCAGATAGCTTTCCGAAAAGCCTGCGACTTTCATGCGCGGCGGGCTGATCGAGGCCGAACCGGTCATGTGGTACTTGCCCGCTACGACGCCATTCACCAGCGTTTTCCAATCGGTGGGCACAAATTCCACCTCGACACCAAGATCCTTGGCCAATTCCATCGCCACGTCGATGTCATACCCGACATAGCTGTTGGTGGCGGGGTCACGCACCGACATCGGGTTCCAGTCGCCGGTTGTGCCAAACTTCAAAACACCACTGTCGAGGATCTCGTTCAGGGCGGATTGCGCCTGCGCCGAGACGGCCATGCCAAGGCTCAGCACCCCGGCGGCAGCGATTTTCATCAAATGTTTCATCTTCATCTCCTGTTTTCACGCAGCGCGCATCTGTCAAGGCAACCTTACACTTGAATGTGCGGGGATTCCCACCATAACCTCAAAAATAATCTTCCCCCCCGGGAAGGAAAGGGATGCGACATGACCGAAACCGCGATCGAAATGATCGGTGTAAACAAATGGTTCGGTGATTTCCATGTGCTCAAGGACATCGACCTATCCGTCAAACAGGGCGAACGGGTCGTGATCTGCGGGCCCAGCGGGTCGGGCAAATCCACCGTGGTGCGCTGTGTCAATCGGCTGGAGCAGCACCAAAAGGGCACCATCCGTGTATCGGGCCGCGAGGTGACCAGCCGGCCCGAGGATCTGGGCGGCGATGTCGGCATGGTGTTTCAGAACTACGCGCTATACCCCCATATGACGGTGCTGGACAACATGGCTTTCAGCCTGAAAATGTCTGGCGTTGGTAAAGATGAACGCGAACGTCTGGCAATGGATGCCGCGCGAAAATTACAAATGGAGCATTTGGTGGCGCGGAAACCGGCAGAGCTTTCCGGCGGCCAGCGCCAGCGTGTGGCAATTGGCCGGGCTATTGTGCGAAATCCGCAAGCCTTTCTGTTTGACGAGCCTCTCTCCAATCTGGATGCCGGGTTGCGCAGTCATATGCGCATGGAAATTAGCAAGCTGCATCGCGATCTGGGGGTTACCAGTATGTACGTCACCCACGACCAAATTGAAGCCATGACGCTGGCCGACCGGCTGGTGCTGTTCAGCACAAAGGGAATCGAACAAATTGGCACCCCCGCAGAGCTGTTCGATTCGCCGCGCAACCAGTATGTGGCAGAGTTTTTGGGTACGCCCTCGATCAATATTCTTCAGGCCGGTTTAAAGTCCGACTGCCTTGAGTTTCCCGGCGGAGCCAGGCTCGAGCTGCAATCGGCGCCAAAATATGCCGGCTCGGTGAGTATCGGCGTTCGGCCGCGCAAAATCCGGTTGGCCGACCAGGGGCTACTGAAAGGCAAGGTGCAGATGGAAGAGCGCCTCGGTGACGAAACCCTGGTGTATGTTCAGCTGGAAGGGCAGGAGCGCACCAGCTGTGTGGTTTGCCGCGGGCGGGTTCCCGAGCTGGGCGATAGTGTCTCGCTGGACTTTTCGGCGGCGGACATCTACCTGTTCGATGCCTTGGGAGAAACCCTGG
>CAKZNR010000232.1 GCA_937129725.1 uncultured Cellvibrionales bacterium
TGGGTGCCGACCAGCAGCAAACTCAGGGTCAGTTTGGGCGGTTGTGAGCTGCTATCGACCCCTGTCACCAGGGCAAGCGGAAGCAGAGCAAACAGGCACCCGCAAATAATCAGCCCGATCAGAGCGGGCAATATAAAGCCGGTTTCCAGGTAACGCCGACTGGTTCGCCCGGCGGCCAATACTCCGGCCAGCAAGCCGACCACCATGGCGCTGAACATTGTGCCCAGATGGCTTGCTTCGTTGCCAAGTACAGCGCGCGACCAGGTTGGCAGTTGGGTGACAAACCCGGTGCCGAAGAGCCAGAACCAGCTAAGCGCCAGAATCGAGGATTCCAGCCGTTTGTCCTGCCGTGCCAGCGCGATACCGCGCGCAGCGGCGCGGAAAAGATTGCTGTCGATGCTGAGGTCGTGGGCGCCTCTCTCTACCGCTGGCAAGTGGTAGGCAGCCGTTAGCCCAAAGGTGGATAAGGCCAGCATGAGGGCAGCGATGGTCCAGAAAGGCATCTGGCCCGACGCCATCCAGGTGCCGGCCAGCGTGCCCAGAGTAATAGCCAGGAAGGTACCGCTGGCAATTGCGCCGTTACCTCTGGCCAGCAGGTAACCTGGAAGCAGCTGAGGGATAAGAGCGTATTTGTTGGGGCCAAACATGGCTGACTGCACGCCCAGCAGGGTGAGCACCAGAATCATCAGGGGTAGGCTCATGATGGCCAGAGCGAGAAGTGCCAGGCAGCTAATGGAAAACTCGAACCACTTGTTTTTTCGCACCATGCCGGGTTTATCGGCCCGGTCAGCCAGCTGACCTGCCAGGGGGGACAGCAATACCACGGGCAGAATAAACAGCGC
Source organism: uncultured Cellvibrionales bacterium (assembly GCA_937129725.1). Taxonomy (GTDB): domain Bacteria; phylum Pseudomonadota; class Gammaproteobacteria; order Pseudomonadales; family GM7GCV1; genus JABJGI01. The sequence continues at coordinate 843 of CAKZNR010000232.1, forward strand.
CATAGCCAGGTTGTTAAGCAGCGCAGCTTGCTCGGTGTTTGCAGCAAACTGGAATGCCACCAGGGTGAGTAGAGCGGCCCGGAACAGGTTGTCGTTCAGCGCACCGCAAAATTGCACCAGGTAAAGTGCGACAAAACCCTTCTGGTTTAGCAGCAGTGGCTTGCGCATGCAGGTGGGCTAAAACTCCCGATCGAGAGCGAATCGCGCCAGGGATTCCAGCAGGTCGCGAAACTCCCCCGCCGGCAGCGAAGCCAGCGCGGACATCGAAAGCTCAACCTGCTGTTGTGCACACTGTCGGGTGTAATCCAACGCGGCTGAGGATTTTACCGCCGCAGCAACCTGTTCGATCATGCTGGCATCCTTTCCGGACAGTGCCTGCGAGATCAACGCCTTTTGTTCGGCGCTGCCATTCTGAAGCAAATAAATCAGAGGCAGGGTGGGCTTGCCCTCGGCAAGGTCGTCACCCAGGTTTTTGCCCAGGGCGTCGGCATCTCCAAGATAGTCCAGCAGGTCGTCCTGAATCTGGAATGCCATGCCCAATGCCAAGCCGTAACTGGCCAAATCCTGTTGAACGGAGGCTGAAGCACCAGCCAGAATCGCTGCACTTTCAGTAGCGGCACTGAACAGTACGGCGGTCTTTTTGCGCACCACCTGCATATAATCCTGTTCGGTTACCTCGGGGTTACCGGCATTCAGCAGTTGCTGCACTTCGCCTTCGGCAATCAGGTTGGTGGTGTCCGCCATCAGGGCCATGATGGCGGGGTTGCCGATTCGAACCATCAGTTGGAATGCGCGGGAATAAATAAAATCACCCACCAGTACAGCCGGCGCATTGCCCCAGATCTCGTTGGCTGTATCTCGACCGCGCCGACGGCTGCTCTCGTCAACTACATCATCGTGAAGCAGTGTAGCGGTATGGATGAATTCGATAATGCAGGCCATCTTGATGGCCGTTGCGTTGTTTCCGTCCAGAGCCCGGTTGGCCAGCAGCACGGAAACCGGTCGCAACCGCTTGCCGCCGCCTTCCACAATGTATTGGCCAATGTTTTCAACCAGGCTTACATCCGAATGCAGTTCGTCAACAATTTGCTGGTTAAGCTGCTCGAAATCCGCTGCCACGGCTTGATGAAAAGGCAGCATGTCGCTCCCGATATGGTGTATTGGTATGGCGCCGGATTATAGACTAAACACCGGGCAGGCACCGCCCCGGGGCGTTATTCCCTGACACTCATAGGCTCAAAGCAAAATGAGTGCCGAAAACTGTTGATGGCACAGGGCTTTTTTCGTAGAATCCCCGCCCTCGCAAAGGCCCCTTCCCGGGGGCGGTAAAAAATTCTGGAGTTTTGCGCGATGTACGCAGTGATTGAAAGTGGTGGCAAGCAGCACCGGGTTACCGAAGGAGAAGTCCTTCGCCTGGAAAAGCTGGATGCGGCCGCAGGTGAAAAAGTCAGTTTTGATAAGGTGCTGTTGTTGGCCGATGGCGACAAGGTAACCTTTGGCCAGCCATACGTGGCCGGGGCCAAAGTGGCTGCCGAAGTAGTTGAACAGGGTCGCGGAGACAAGATAAAAATTATCAAGTTCAAGCGCCGCAAGCACCACGACAAGCAAATGGGGCACCGTCAGTACTTTACCGAGGTGCGAATTACCGGTATTTCAGCGGCCAAGAAAGCGGCCAAGCCGAAAAAAGCGGCCAACGCTGAAACCACTGAAGCTGCTGCAGAGGAGTAATGATCCATGGCTCATAAGAAAGCAGGCGGTAGTACCCGCAACGGTCGCGATTCGGAAAGTAAACGCCTTGGCGTGAAACGTTATGGCGGCCAGGCTGTGCAGGCCGGCGAAATCATCGTGCGCCAGCGCGGTACTCGCTTCCACGCCGGGGACAACGTAGGTTTGGGAACCGATCATACCCTGTTTGCCAAAGCCGAAGGTACGGTCCAGTTTGTTACCCGTGGCCCGAAAAAGCGCTGCTTCGTGGAAGTAACGGCCAGCGCCTGATTCGGATCGGGACAAGCAATTAGCAAAAAGGGGCCAGCGGCCCCTTTTTTTGTATGTTCTATAATTCCATATCAATTCCATTGGCCCACTTGATTCGCCTCAACCTGGATACCGCAGAGAATGAAATTTGTTGATGAAGTCACCATTCGTGTGGCCGCGGGCAAGGGCGGGGCTGGTTGCCTGAGTTTTCGCCGGGAAAAATATGTTCCACGTGGCGGCCCCGATGGTGGCGACGGCGGTGACGGTGGCAGTGTCTGGCTGGTTGCCGACGAAAATCTGAATACCCTGGTGGATTATCGGTATACCCGTTCGTTTAAAGCCGAGAATGGACAGCCCGGTTCTGGCCGCAATATGACCGGCAAAATGGGCAAGGACCTCGAGCTTCCTGTGCCTGTGGGCACCCTGATTTGCGAAGCCGGTAGCGGTTTTAAAATTGGCGATCTCACACAGCCTGGCCAACGCCTTAAAGTAGCCCAGGGCGGCTTCCACGGGTTGGGTAATACCCGCTTCAAGTCCAGCGTGAACCGGGCTCCGCGGCAAACCTCCCCCGGTTCCGAGGGCGAAGCGCTGGAACTCAGGCTTGAGTTGAAACTGCTGGCCGACGTCGGCCTGCTGGGCTACCCCAATGCCGGTAAGTCCACTCTGGTCAGTGCCGTATCGGCCGCAAAACCCAAGATAGCCGATTATCCCTTTACCACCCTGGTGCCCAGCCTGGGCGTGGTGCGTGTCGACGCCATGCAGTCTTTCGTTGTGGCCGATATTCCCGGCCTGATTGAGGGTGCCGCGGAAGGTGAGGGGTTGGGTATACGCTTCCTGCGCCACCTTACCCGAGCGCGCCTGCTGTGGCACCTGGTTGACGTACAGCCACCCGACCAAAGCGACCCGCTCGATGCCATCGAGATTCTGGGCGAGGAACTGGAGCAGTTCAGCCCAACTCTGGCGGACAGCGAACGCTGGCTGGTTCTTAACAAGGTCGATTTGCTGATGGACGAGGAGCGCGAAGCATTGCTGCAGCGGGTGCGCGATGAGCTCGGCTGGCAGGCGCCGGTTTTTGCGCTCAGTGCCGCCACCGGGGAAGGCAAGCAGGAATTGATTTCGGCAACCATTCGCTGGCTCGAAGAGCAGGCCGAACTGCGCCGCGACAATCCCCAATACGCTGAGCAGGAAGAGGCAGCGCGTCAGGCTATTCAGGACGAGTCGCGCGAATCCATCGCGCGGCTCGCCAACAAGCGAGCCGAAGAGCGCCGTGCCGAACAGGACAATCGCCCTGCGGATGATGACGATGACGACGACTCCGAAGTTGAAGTTGTCTACGTTCGCGATTAGGTAGCTGAATATGAGCCAATCTTCGCGTACGCAATTTACCAAACCTGGCCGCTGGGTTATCAAGGTGGGCAGCGCCGTGCTGACAAACGATGGTCTGGGCCTCGATCACCAGCGTATGGCGACCTGGGCCAGTGATATTGCTGCTCTTCGTCAAAAGGGCCACGAGGTGGTTCTGGTGTCGTCGGGCTCGGTTGCCGAGGGCCTGATTCGCCTGGGCTGGAAGTCCCGCCCGCACCGAATTCATGAGCTGCAAGCCGCGGCGGCGGTAGGGCAGACTGGCCTGGTAGAGGCCTGGCAGCAAAGCTTTTCCCGACACGATCTGCGTACGGCGCAGGTGCTGCTTACGGCGGAAGACCTTGCCGATCGTCGTCGCTACCTGAACGCCCGCAGTACCCTGCAGGAGCTGCTCAAGCTGGGTGTGGTGCCGGTGGTCAACGAAAACGATACGGTGGGCACCGAGGAAATTCGTTTCGGTGACAACGACACCTTGGCCGGCCTGGTGTCAAACCTGGTGGAAGCCGATCGATTGCTGATTCTCACCGATCGCGACGGGTTGTACGAAAAAGACCCGGTAAGTCACCCCGATGCCAAACTGGTCAGCGAGGCAAACTCCGGCGACCCGGCACTGTATCGCATGGCTGGCTCCAGCTCCGGTCGTCTGGGGCGTGGCGGCATGACCACCAAAATTCGCGCCGCCGAGCTGGCGGCTCGCTCGGGCGCCGATTGCCTGATTGCCAACGGGCGTTGCGACGGCATTATTGGCCAACTGGCCTCGGCCTCAGAGGTGGGTACTCTGCTGCGCGCCGGCACCAACCCGGTTACAGCGCGCAAGCAATGGTTGGCGGGGCAATTAAAAGCTGCCGGCAGCCTGGTTCTGGATGAGGGCGCGGTGAAGGTGCTCAGCGAAAAGGGCCGAAGTTTGCTGCCGGTTGGTGTGGCCAGTATTAACGGCAGTTTCAGCCGCGGAGACCTGGTGCTTTGCCTCGACGCCGCCGGCCGCGAACTAGCGCGCGGGCTGGTGAATTACAGTGCTGACGATGCCCGGAGGATTATTGGTCGCCCCAGTCAGGAGATCGAGTCTATCCTTGGGTACTGTGATGATGAGGAGCTGATCCACCGAAATAATCTGGTGCTGACCCTATGACAGGTAAAAATTTGTTCAAATCACATCTCTACCAGATGTCCACCTACCAGCCTCCGCTGGAGGGGCGGTCGGTTCAGCAGCACCTGTTGCTGGACTTCAACGAGCGCACCCTGCCGGTAGGCCGTGAGGTGGAAGATGCCCTGGTGGACTATATTCGCAGCGGTGCGCTGCAGAAGTATCCCTCCTATGGCGATGTGGTAGAGCGAATTGCCCGGCATGCTGGGGTGGATCGCGCCTGCCTGATGATTACAAACGGTAGCGATCAGGGCATTGACCTGGCCATTCGCTCGGTGTGCTCGGCGGGTGACGAGGCCATTATTCCGGTACCCAGCTTTGCTATTTACCGCCAGTTTGCCGAGGTGGAAAACGCCAGCATTATCGAACCCCAGTACAGCCGCGAAGAGGGGTTTCCCACTTCGGATGTGCTGCGGTTGATTAGCAGCAAAACGCGGCTGGTGGTGATTCCCAATCCGAATAATCCCACCGGTACCGCCGTGCCGCGCGAGGACGTTTTACGCATTCTTGAGGCCGCTGCGGATGCTTTGGTGCTGGTGGACGAATGCTATTTCGAATACTTGGGCGAAACCCTGGTGGATCTGGTTGAGCAATACCCCAACCTGCTGGTGACCCGCACCTTCTCCAAAACCTGGGGGCTTTCTTCCCTGCGTATGGGGTTTATCGTCAGTCACCCGGACAATATCAACCAGTTGCTGAAGGTGCGGGGCCCCTACGACATCAATCAGTTGGCCGTGGTGGCTACTCTGGCTGCGCTGGAATCGCCCGACTACACTCATCAGTATGTCGATGAAGTGATGCAGAAGTGCAAGCCCGCGCTGGAAGCCTGGTGTCGTGGGCGCAAAATCGATTTCTGGCCCAGCCGGGCCAATTTCATCTGGATGTTTCCGCCGCAGCCGGCCGAGCTGCAGGTTTTTCTGCAGGAGCAGGGCATTCTGGTGCGTCCAAAAAAGGATCTTTCCGGAAAGCTCGGGGTGCGTGTCAATCTGGGAGATCTGCAACAGACCCAGCGTCTGATTGACTGCCTGAATCGCTTTTACGACGAATAGGCTTCTGTCGACCGGCCAACCAGCCGCCTGCTG
>CAKZNR010000233.1 GCA_937129725.1 uncultured Cellvibrionales bacterium
GTTCGATATACCAGGTGGTGGTTAACAACAAGGAAACCGGCAATAAAAGCGCGCTTGGCTCGGGTTTTCAGGTAAGCCCTGGCGGATTGATTGTGACCAATTACCATGTGATTTCCTCGTTTGTCTTTGAACCCGATACACACGAATTGCAGTACATCGATTGGCGCGGCGTTGCGGGTGAGATGTATTTGGTCGATTTCGATGTGGTCAATGATGTTGCGCTGCTGCAGGCTCGCGAGGTGGGCGAATCCTTTTTTATGATCAGTCAGGAAAGCTACCGCCAGGGCGACAGGGTATTCGCCATGGGCAACCCTCACGATTACGGCATGCTGATGGTAGACGGCGCATACAACGGCATTGCCGAGAATAGTTATATCGACAAGATACTTTTCTCCGGCTCGCTCAACTCTGGCATGAGTGGAGGCCCGGCAATCGACCGGATGGGTCGCATTGTGGGGGTTAACGTTGCCACCGCAGGCAGTCAGCTTAGTTTTCTGGTGCCGGCCGAAAAAGTAATGGCGCTGCTCAGCAAAGAAGATTCGTTGCGTCCAACGGGACCGGATCAGTACAAAAGACAAATTCGCGACCAGTTGGCGGCCTTTCAGCGGGATTACTACGCCATGTTGATGCGCCAGGACTGGAAACCCCAGAGCATTGGCGACAATGCCAGGGTTATTGGCGAAATGTCGCCGGACATCAGCTGCTGGGGTGGCAGCAACCAGGGGCGGCCAGACCAGGAAATTCTTGTGTTGGAGCTCTCCTGCAACAACGGCAATCACACCTTTCTGGAGAGCCGCTTTAACACCGCTCAGCTGCACTATTCGTTTTACTACTATGACACCGACGAGTTGACCCCCGACCAGTTCCACGACCAGGTGGGTGCGCAAAACTTTTTTGCCGACAACAGTGCCCCGGAGCGCTACATGACCGGGTTCAAGTGCGAGCAAAGCTATGTGGATATCGGTGAGGCCAATGGCGAGGGTTTTCGACAGGCCGGTATTTGCTTTCGCGCCTACCGGGATTTCCCCGGGCTGTACGACAGCCTGTTCTACATGTTTCAGGGGCAGGATAAGCGTGCGCTGGTGAGTCATTTCACTTTGGCGGCGGTAGAGCCCGAGATGGCGATGGATTTCGCCAAGCGCTTCATGGAGGTGGCATCGTGGAACTAGCCATTGAAGTCATGGAGCTGGGTCAGCACCGCTCGTATGTCGCCCGCGTA
>CAKZNR010000234.1 GCA_937129725.1 uncultured Cellvibrionales bacterium
GGTACCCGGTACTTCAACCCCATAGACGTTGGCCATAGTGATCTGCGGGTGGGTATTGAGCACTTCGGCCACCTCGTTGGTCGACACGTTTTCGGCTCGCCAACGAAACGTATCCCCGGTCCTATCAACAAATTGGTAATGCTTGAGGCCCAGAGAAAATCCAACATCAATTTCTCGGACAAGATCACCGGTGTTGAACCAGCGGTCGCCCTCATCACACACGTTTTCGATGATTTTGCTGTTAGTGGCCTCTACATTGGTATAGCCATCGAATGGTGTTTGATCGGTAATTTTGCCAAGTAACAAACCTGGCTCACCGGCCTGGGCCAGTTCACAGCAGCCAGCTGCATCGCGCACCAGTGCATCTGCATGCACGTCGTATTTTGCCAATGCTATGTCGACCGATGTGGTCCCGATGGTACGATCTTTGTTAAGCACGTTAATGAAGGTGACGTTGCCTTCACTTGAGCCATAAATTTCGCAGATCCGGTCCACTTCAAAGCGCGACTTGAACTCATCCCATACGTCTGGCCGCAAACCGTTGCCCACCATTTTCTGCAGAGGATTGTTCTTCTCGGCGCTACTGGGTTCCTGGGTCACCAGGTATCGGCACAACTCCCCTACGTAGACAAAGCTGTTTGTTTTCCAAGCCTGCACCTCGGCCCAAAATTTGCTGGCGGAAAACGTGCGGCGCAGGCAAATAGTTCCACCGGCTGCAAAGAAGCCACACAAACCGGGCCCCAACCCAGTGATATGATAGATCGGTAAGCAAAGGTAAAGCCGATCTCCTGGCCGGGGCCGAAAGGTAAGCGCACCCAAGAGGTTAGCGGCGGAGACCAGGCGCTGGTGCCTGAACGTAGCGGCCTTGGGCAGCCCGGTCGTGCCGGAGGTAAAAATATACAGCGCTATATCACCGGCGGTAATACTCGACGTTTCCGTCAGATTCTGCGGGGGTTGCCCCGCCATGGCCTGATTCGCATCTATCGCCCAATCTGGGGCCCTGCGATCGACAGTGTCTCTCATCCACAAGCAGCATCCCTGGCCCTGCCCGAACGGAAGGTTTCCGAGTTCGGCGGCGAGCACATCGGCGCGCTCATCACCCACAACGCAATGTAACGCGTTGGTGACCGTGCAGCAGTGCACCAGGGCGTCCCCACTCAAACTGTTATTAATGAGCGCGGTTGGCGCACCAATCTTGACCAGGGCCAACAGGGCGATTACAAATTCGGCCCGGTTTTCCATAAACAAGGCGACGCCTTCGCCTTGCTTCACCCCCTGTTCTTTCAGCAGATGCGCCAGCCGGTTACTTTCCTGGTTTAACTGGGTGTAAGTCCAGCTGCGCCCTTCGAACTCGAGGGCAACAAGATCGCCGTGATTGCTAACTGTCTGTTCGAACACACCGCCAAGGGAAATCGCCTCATCCAGATCGGGTAGCTTGAAGCCAAAAGCAGCGCGCGACTGGCGCAATTCGTTGAATACGCGAAACACTTCTTTAACATGAGAAAGTACTGACACTATCGAATCCTTCTGCCTGCGGCGCGAGAATATTGGCCCATTGAATCATCACCATAAGGGTCCGTGCTGCGGGCCCTCTTTTATGTAGCGGATGCGGGCTTCGGTCCCGGCCGCTGTCGGGATATTGGTATAATACGGTTCGATGTTGAATTCCCTTAGGTCTTCGAAATAGCTGTCAGGTGCGCGCAGTACTCTCATTGCTCGATCCTCGATTGAGGGAAACCCAGTGTCCTGGATTCCTTTTCCAGTACGGATATCATTAAGATGTGTTTCCCTGACTCTTTCGATCAACTTCGTCACTACAGTGTAAGACCGCCATCGACGATCACGCATTCGCCATTGGTATAGCTGGATGCATTGGACACCAAATACAAGACGGTACCCGCCATTTCCTCCGGCTGCGCATGACGTCCAATCGGGATGGTCGCCATGGCTGTATCGTACATTTCCCTATCTTCAAACAGCGCACCGGCGAACTTCGTCTTGAGGCGGTCCTGTCGCGCCCGCTTGCACAGCGCGAGGCCGGCCGAGGGCGCGCCCATCCGAAGCGGGGTGCGCGGCAGGGCTCGCAGCCAGGGGGATCAGCGGCGCATGGAGGGAGGAGGGTCGGTAGGGAGCCGTCGCTTGGGTGCGCTCCGTGGCTTCGCCAGGGGGGTGGAGCAGGTTCTGGCGGGGGCCGGAGCGGACAGCCGGTGCGGAGGGTTGCCATGGAGCTGGCGAGCGCGTGCGGCCTCTTTGCCCGTCCGCACCTCCATCGGCG
>CAKZNR010000235.1 GCA_937129725.1 uncultured Cellvibrionales bacterium
GCCACCCGGAAATTCCCATTTGCCGGCGTGATTCTTGCCCGCGGGTCGCTTTCCCAGCAGGTAACAATCGCCCTGTTGAATCAATCCGACCGCCACCTGCAGCCGATCTGCTGCCATCAGGTTCGATACTCGGCATTGATGGTGACGTACTGGTGGGATAAATCCGAAGTCCATACCTCGGTATCTTCCGAGCCGCGCCCCAGGTCAATGACCACCGTAAACTCTGGTTGGTTGAATACCTCCTGCCCGGCCTGTTCGCTGTAGCCGGCAGCACGCTGCCCATGGCGTACCAGGGCAAGCTGATCCAGGTCGATATTCACCTGATCGGTGTCCAGATCATCCAGCCCGGCATTGCCGACGGCGGCAAGGATGCGGCCCCAGTTGGGATCGCTGGCAAAAAAAGCAGTTTTCACCAGAGGCGAATGCGCCACGGCAAATGCCACCTGCTTGCATTCTTGCTGGCTGCGTCCGCCCCTGACTCTCAGGGTGACAAACTTGGTGGCGCCCTCGCCATCGCGAACCAGCGCCTGTGCCAACTCGAGATAGATGGACTTCAATGCCTGGTATAGCGGTTGTGCTCGCCGGTCGTCTTCGCTTTCGATCGTTTCTCTGTCAGCGCCGCCGGTAAAGGCGAGTATGCAGGCGTCATTGGTGGAGGTGTCCCCGTCAACCGTGGCCCGGTTGAAGCTGATTTCGGCCAGTTCGCTGTTCCAGCGACAGGCAAGCTCCCGGCTTACCCGGGCATCACATACTATGTACCCCAGCATGGTGGCCATATTGGGGTGAATCATGCCCGACCCCTTGGCCATACCGACCAGGGAAATTTCTTTGCTACCCCAGCGCACCTGCCTCTGCGTTAGTTTGGGAAGGGTATCGGTAGTCATAATGGCGCGCGCGGCATCGGGCCAGGCATTGCCGACAAGACCCTGCATCAGCTGTGGCACGCTAGTCTCGAAAGGGGCAATGGGCAGTGGCTCGCCGATCACCCCGGTGGAAAAGGGCAATACCTGGCTGGCGTCACAGCCGGCACTTTTGGCCACCAACTGGCAGCAGGTCAGCGCCGCCTGCATTCCCTCGGCGCCCGTTCCGGCATTGGCATTTCCGGAATTGATTAGCAGGTAGCGCACCTCGCCGGCGGCAAGATGCTGCCGGGCCAGTGTGACTGGCGCAGCGCAAAACCGGTTGCGGGTAAATACTCCCGCAACGCTGCTGCCTGGAGCTAGCTCAACAAGGCATAGGTCGCGGCGATCGCTATATCGGATACCGGCACTGGCAGCTGCCAGGCGGCAGCCCTTTACCTGAAATTCTTTAGCTGCCATGCGCCTAGAGCTTGCCGTGACACTGCTTGTATTTTTTGCCTGATCCGCAAGGGCACGGATCATTTCGACCCACTTTCGGCTGGTCGCGAACGAAGGGCTCGGGCGCGTTGACACCCTGCTTTGGCGCACCAGCGGCACTGCCGGTGGCCGGTTGGCCCACTGCCGCGGGATTGTCATGCTGCATCTGCATTTTGGCCTTCAGCGCCTCTTCCTGTTCGCGCTTGGCTTTCTCCATTGCCTCGACCTGTTCCGGGCTGGCCAGCTGGAACCGCATCAACACACGAGTTACCTCGGATTTGATGCGATCGAGCAGATCTTTGAACAGCTCGAACGACTCACGCTTGTATTCCTGTTTCGGATTTTTACCCGCGTAGCCGCGCAGCCCAATGGAAGAACGCAGGCTATCCATGGTGGACAGATGCTCACGCCAGAGCTTGTCCAGCACCTGCAGCATCAGGTCGCGCTCGAGACGATGGATCAGGCCGTCGGGTTCGGGCGCGTTCTCGCTTTTCGCAATGGCGCCGCGGAAGCTGTCCAGTTTCGACTGATAGGCCTTCTCCATTGCATCCGCTACACGCGCGGCCAGGTCGGCCGGAGTGAGGGAGGTGTCATCCTCGGCCCAGGAGGCCACCGGCAATGTCAAACCCAGCTCGCTTTCCAGCCAGGACTCCAGTTCCGGCAGATCCCACTGTTCCTCGAAAGAGTTGGGTGGCGCGAAACGATATACCGTAGCCTCTACAGCGTCGCGCCGCATCGCTACCAGGGTGTCTGAAATATCATCCTGATCCAGCAGTTCGTTGCGCTGCTGGTAAATCACCAACCGTTGATCGTTGGCCACATTATCGAATTCCAGCAGGTTCTTGCGGATATCGAAGTTGCGCCCCTCAACCTTGCGCTGGGCTTTCTCGATGGAGTTGGTCACCATCCGGTGCTCGATGGCTTCGCCCTTCTCCATGCCCAGTGCCTGCATCATGCCGCGCACTCGCTCGGAGGCAAACAGCCGCATCAGGGGATCTTCCATCGACAGGTAGAAACGGGTAACACCCGGATCGCCCTGCCGTCCGGAGCGACCGCGCAATTGGTTGTCGATACGACGGGACTCGTGGCGCTCGGTACCAATGATATGCAAGCCGCCAGCTTCGAGGACCTGGGTCTGGCGCTGCTTCCACTCCTGGCGGTGTGCTTCCACCTCCTCCTCGGAGGCGTTATTCAAATGCGACAGCTCGGATTCGAGGTTGCCGCCCAACACAATGTCAGTACCCCGACCGGCCATGTTGGTGGCAATGGTCACCCTTCCGGGGCGCCCGGCCTCGGCCACAATCTGGGCTTCACGCTCGTGCTGCTTGGCGTTCAATACCTCGTGCTTGATACCCGCCTGCTTCAATAGCGCGGCCAACTCTTCGGATGCTTCGATGGACACTGTGCCCACCAGAACCGGAGCACCCTTCTGCTGGCACTCGCGCACATCTTCAAGCACGGCGTTCAACTTTTCTTCGCGGGTGAGATAAATCAGATCATTCAGGTCGCTGCGCTGGGACGGACGATTGGTTGGAACAATCAGTACCTGCAGGCCGTATATGGATTGAAATTCTTCTGCCTCGGTATCTGCCGTGCCGGTCATGCCCGACAGTTTGTTGTACAGGCGGAAAAAGTTCTGGAAGGTTGTAGACGCCAGAGTTTGACTCTCCGCCTGAATCGTGACGCCCTCTTTGGCCTCAATGGCCTGGTGCAACCCGTCGCCCAGGCGGCGACCGGGCATTTTGCGCCCGGTATGTTCATCGATCAGTACAATATCCTGCCCGGCCACAATGTATTCCACATCGCGTCGATACAGGTTGTGCGCGCGCAGTCCGGAAAGCAGGGTTTGCAGCAATATCTGGTTTTTCGGCTGGTACAGCGATTCACTTTCCGGCAGCAACCCCTCGCTGATCAACACCTGCTCCACTTCTTCGTGGCCCGCTTCGGTCAGGTCAACCGAGCGCATTTTCTCGTCGATCTCGAAATGCCCGGGTTGCATCAAGCGGCACACCGGATACTTGTCGCCCTCTTCCACTGCTACCAGATCCATGCCCTGGTCGGAGGCGAGCTGCATGGCCCTGGAGTAGCCCATGGCCTCGTCTTCCGGTACCCCCGCACCCTGCAAATACACCTTGGCGAATTCAATTTCTTCATTGCGATCGGCTCCTGGCTCGGGCATCGGCCTGAAACGCGGCACCAGGCGATTAATACGGGCAACCAGCTCGGAGTTGTCTTCTGCCATTCCGGAAATAACTAGGGGCGTGCGCGCCTCATCGATCAAAATCGAGTCAACCTCGTCGACAATGGCGTAGTTCAGGCCGCGCTGGGTGCGGTTATCGCGCCGCAGCACCATGTTGTCGCGCAGGTAATCGAAGCCAAATACATTGTTGGTTCCGTAGGTAATGTCAGCGGCGTAGGCTTCCTGCTTGGTGGCCGACTTCAACCAGGGAAAGTTCTCGATGTCTGAATTGAAGTCGGGATCGATAACAAAGGATTCCCGCCCCATGCCAAAAGCACCCGGCGACTGCACTACACCAACCGTGACTCCCAACGCATAAAATACCGGGGCCATCCAGTGAGCGTCGCGGCGGGCCAGGTAGTCGTTAACCGTGATCAGGTGCACACCCTCGCCAGACAATGCATTGAGGTATGCCGGAAGGGTGGCTACCAGGGTTTTACCCTCACCGGTTCGCATCTCGGAGATCTTGCCCTGATGCAGTCCAACGCCGCCGATCATCTGCACGTCGAAATGCCTCATTCCCAGAGTTCTTTTGGAAGCCTCGCGCACGGCAGCAAAGGCCTGGGGCAAGAGTTGCTCGAGGCTTTCACCCTGCTCCAGTCGACCGCGAAATTCCGTGGTCAGCTGCTTGAGCTGATCGTCTGTGAGATGGGCGTACTCTTCCTCGAGATCATTGATGCGAACCACAATGGGACGAATTCGCTTCAATTCGCGGTCGTTGTGGGTTCCGAAGATTGTTTTCAGCAGGTTCATTGTTTTTTCCGGGAAATATCAGGCATTCAGAGTTCACAGGCTCGGCTGCAGACTCACACACAAACTGGAATGGGGGTATTCAGCGAATGGTGCGCTGAATATAGCTGGCTGGGTCGACCGAACGGCCGTTTTTATAGACTTCGAAGTGAATATGAGGCCCGGTGGAGCGGCCGGTGGTCCCCATGGTGGCAATCTGCTGCCCCTTGTGAACGATAGTGCCCTGCTCTACCAGAACTTCTTTGTTGTGCGCGTACAGAGTAACCAGCCCATTGTCGTGGGTTATCTCGACCATGTTGCCGTAGCTGGAACTTTGCGCAGAATGACTGACGACACCGGATGCCACGGCAAGCACAGGAGCGCCTTCCCTGCCCGCAATATCGATTCCGTTATGCCAGGCCTGCTCCCCTGTAAAAGGATCGGCACGCATACCATAGCGGGAGGATATCCAGCCTGCCGTGGTGGGCAGCCCGGAAGGTGAGCTGGCGTCGCGCCAGTCGCGATCGAGCATGAGACTGGACAACATGCCCAACTGCATCTCTCTGCTTGCCAACTGGGTTTCCAGATCGCCAAGCTGCCGCGCAAGATCGCCGGACAGTGGCTCCGCGGAGGCGACCGGGGCAACCGGCCCGCCCAGCGCGGGTGTGGAGTTGAAATCAAACTCGTCCGTGTCCAGATCAGCCCGCTCGGCTACGCGCGAACCCAGCGCCTCAAGCCGCACCAGGCGCGACTGCAAATCAGCCATGTGTACACCCAAGGCGCGAACACTGCGCTGCGAATCCACCTCGATGTCCTGCAGCTGTTGCCGCTGGTTGGCGAGATCTTGCTCGAGGCTGTCAGACAGGTCGACGAAAAATTCGGGCACTTCCGGACTGTACAGGGTGCCCAGGTACCAGCCGATCGATAGCGGCGCACCGAACAAGCAGACACTGAGCAGGGCTTTCATCCAGAAACCCAGCTGCACCGCCATGGTTTTTCCGTGGACTCCGCGAATAATCAGAATTTTCATCGGACAGGTCGGTTCGTTTTCATCTGCGGTGGGTGGGCAATCAGCTTATTGCGGCTACCGGCCGCACATAAGATATGGGTGCGTCTTCGGCATTTTCAAAAGTAACGGTTTCCCAGGCATGTTGCTGGGCCAGCAATTCGCGCAACAGAAGGTTGTTGAGCGCATGCCCCGATTTGTGGGCACGGAACTCGCCGATCAGGCTATAGCCCAACAGGTACAGATCGCCGATCGCGTCGAGTACCTTGTGCTTGACGAACTCGTCTTCGTAGCGCAAACCGTCTTCGTTGAGAATGCTGTATTTGTCGACCACGATGGCGTTGTCGAGGCTGCCGCCGCGGGCCAGCCCGCGAGAGCGCAAATATTCGATCTCGTGCAGAAACCCAAAGGTGCGAGCGCGGCTAACCTCTTTCACAAAGGAGGTGCTGGAAAAATCAATCTCGGCACTCACTGGACGGTCTTTGAATACGGGGTGATCAAACTCGATAGAGAATGCCACCTTGAAGCCATTGAAGGGTCGAAAAATGGCGTACTTGTCGCCCTGCTCAACCTTCACTTCCTCGAGAATGCGAATGAACTTCTTGGGCGCTTCCTGCTCGGCAATTCCGGCCGATTGAATGAGAAATACGAAAGGGCCGGCGCTGCCATCCATCAGGGGAACTTCCGGGCCGTTGACCTCCACTTTGGCATTGTCGATGCCCAGTCCGGCCATGGCAGAAAGCAGGTGCTCCACCGTTGAAACGCAGGCTTCGCCCGAGCCGAGTGAAGTCGATAGCGTGGTATCCCCCACCTTTTCGGCATGTGCCTGAATCACCTGCGCCGGCTCGAGGTCAGTGCGGGTGAAGGTAATTCCGTGATCAATGGGTGCCGGCAAAAGGGTAAGACAGATTTTCTGACCCGTGTGCAGCCCAACGCCAGTGGCGCGAATCGAGTTTTTGAGAGTTCGCTGTTTGATCATGCGAAAGCGGGGCGCTCCGAACCTGAATTTATCCACCTATCTTACCCTGATCGCTACAAAAGAAACAGAACCAGTTAACAGTGTGCAGCATTCTCTGGATTGCCCTGCACAGGTCGTGCGAAGCGAATAAATCCGCGCCATTGCTGCAGTCTGCAGGCAACAGACGCGCGCAAGGTACCGCCGAAACGCCAACGGCGGCACCTCGCTTTTGCGGTCTAGTCAGCCTGACGTCGCAAGAATGCCGGAATATCCAGGTATTCCAGATCTTCCTGTCGCGGAGCTTCGGCAACCGCAGCCTGTTCGCGCTGACGGGTGCGGATCACCGTGGGCACATCCAGGCCCTGGTAATCAGCCGACTTGGACGCCGGTTTTTCCACCTTCTCTGACTCTGCCTTGCGCGTGTTATCTACTACCTTTTTCGGACGCGCCGAGTCGGCCAGACCGAGTCCGGTAGCAACCACTGTGACGCGCAATTCGTCAGTCATTGACGGATCAATCACCGTGCCGACTACCACAGTAGCGTCATCGGATGCGAACTCTTCAACCGTGTCACCTACATCGCTGAATTCACCCAGGCTCATATCCGGGCCGGCGGTGATATTCACCAGAATACCGCGAGCTCCCTGCAGATCGATGTCATCCAGCAGCGGGCTTCGGATGGCTTTTTCCGCCGCTTCCCGCGCCCGGGTTTCACCCACCGCAGTACCGCTGCCCATCATCGCCATACCCATTTCGCTCATAACTGTGCGTACATCGGCGAAATCGACGTTGATCATTCCCGGACGGATAATCAGGTCGGCAATACCCTGCACCGCGCCGTGCAACACGTCGTTGGCCTTGGCGAAGGCATTGACCAGGCTGACATCCTTGCCCAGCACCTGCAGCAAACGGTCGTTGGGAATAGTAATCAGAGAATCCACATGCTCCTGCAATTCCTTCATGCCGGCATCGGCAATCAGCGCACGTTTCTTGCCTTCAAAAATGAAGGGGCGAGTCACCACGGCCACCGTGAGAATGTCCATCTCTCTGGCTACACTGGCCACAATGGGCGCCGCACCGGTGCCAGTACCGCCACCCATGCCAGCCGTAATGAAGACCATGTCGGAGCCGCTCAACACATCGGCAATACGGTCCCGGTCTTCAAGTGCAGCCTGACGACCAATTTCCGGATTCGCTCCGGCACCCAAGCCTTTGGTAACGTGGCTTCCGAGTTGCAGGCAAGTCGAACCGCCAAGGTCTTTCAGCGCCTGTGAATCGGTATTGGCGCAGATAAACTCTACTCCCTCCACCTGGTTAGATATCATATGGCGCACAGCGTTTCCGCCGCCCCCGCCAACTCCCACTACTTTAATAACCGCGTTTTGCGGGACTGCATCGACTAGTTCAAACATGGCGTTTTCCTCTCTTGGTCGAACTAAAGTTAAAAGTGTCCTTGAAACCAGCCTTTCAGCCGGTCGATAAAGCTTTGCTCGGGCCGGCGACGGGATTTTTTGCCGCCGTCCGATTCCTGGGCCAGACCGTATTGCAGCAATCCCACGCCAGTGGCGTAGATGGGGTTGCTGACAATATCGCTTAGCCCGTCAATGTTTTGCGGTGCACCCAGGCGAACCGGCATGTGGAAAATCTCCTCGGCCAGGTCGACTACGCCTTCCATCTTTGATGTGCCACCTGTCAGCACGATGCCACCGGCCAACAGCTCTTCGTAACCGCTGCGACGCAACTCCGCCTGCACCAGGTTGAACAGCTCCTCGTAACGCGGCTCTACCACTTCGGCCAGGGCCTGCCGGGAAAGGTCACGCGGCGGGCGGTCGCCCACCGAGGGCACCTTGATGGTTTCTTCCGGACGGGCTAAAGAGGCCAGAGCGCAGGCGTATTTAACCTTCAGCTCCTCGGCATTCGGCGTTGGCGTTCGCAGCGCCATGGCAATGTCGTTGGTCACCTGATCGCCGGCAATTGGAATCACACCGGTATGACGAATAGCGCCGTCGGTAAAGATGGCGATATCGGTGGTTCCTCCTCCGATATCCACCAAACACACACCCAGGTCCTTCTCATCTTCTGTGAGAACGGCATAGCTGGAAGCAAGCTGCTCGAGAATGACATCGTCAACCTCAAGGCCGCAGCGCCGAATGCACTTTTCGATGTTTTGCATCGCATTCACGGCACAGGTCACCAGATGCACCTTGGCTTCAAGGCGAACACCGGACATACCCAAAGGCTTTTTCACCCCTTCCTGCTCGTCGATCAGGTACTCCTGGGGCAGGATATGCAGAACCTTCTGATCGGCCGGAATGGCAACCGCCTGGGCGGCATCAATTACCCGCTCAACGTCCAGCGGAAGCACTTCACGGTCCCGAATGGCCACAATGCCGTGAGAGTTCAAACTGCGAATATGGCTACCCGCAATGCCGGCGTACACCGAATGGATGCGGCAGTCGGCCATCAATTCGGCTTCTTCCACGGCGCGCTGAATAGACTGCACAGTGGATTCGATATTCACCACAACACCCTTTTTCAGACCGTTGGACTTGTGGGATCCCAGCCCGATAATTTCGATACCGCCCTCGGCCGTTACCTCTCCCACAAGTGCAACCACCTTGGAGGTGCCAATATCCAGGCCAACAATCAAATTTCCTTCTAGCGAATTCGCCATTGCAAACTCCAGTTATCAGCGCTGTGCCAGCGCCGAGTCAGTGTTTTTCCAGCGCACTGCTACACCCGTGGCATAACGTGCATCAATTACTTCTACCCGCGCCGCCCGCTCGGACAATTCGCTCTTCCAAACTGCCAGCACGCGCTGCAATCGGGGAAGCAGATCGCGGTTGCCCAGTTCAATTTGAAGCGAACCAACCAGGCTTAAACTCAGGTTGTCGTTGCCATCCATACTTGCTCCCACCAGCTGCAACCCGGCAGGGTCCAACGCTCTTTCCAGCAACAGGTAGTGCTGCAAAATCCGGTCGGCCTGAGCCCCGGTGCTGTACAGGCGCGGCAACCCGGGTTGCTCGTCCCAGGAAGCAACTACCTCACCGGCCGTATTCAAATAAGCGCTATCGTTCCAGCGTGCCACTGCCCGGTGCTGCTGAACCTGTATGGTCAGGCGGTCGGGCCAGTGCCGTTTAACCCTGACTTGCTCAACCCAATCCAGTGACTCCACGGGGGCGGCAACGCTTTCCAGGTCCAGGCTCAACACCCCGCCTGCCGGAAGCGGTTTCAATTGCCCTAATATCTCGCTGCTGGCTTCAGGCGGAAACTCACCGGTCAAAACCACTTCAGCGACCGGTTTGTCAAGCCAGGTCCAGCCCTTGAATACCGCCAAAGGCAAGGTGGCAATCATCAGGCCAAGCCCCAGATGACGCGCCCAGCGCGCAAGGGCAGCACGGGTCTCGGGCCGTTTGGTTGGGCGCGTCGCGCCACTTCCCGAAGGACGACTGCGAACGCGGCGATTCATCTGTCCACCTCGATCGTTTGCAGTATCCGCAACACCAATTGATCAAAATCCAGCCCTGCCTGAGCGGCTGACATAGGCACCAGGCTGTGGGACGTCATGCCCGGAACCGTGTTTGCTTCCAATACCAAGGGGCCGTTAGTGGGATGCAGCATCAGATCGACACGACCCCAGCCGGAACAGTGCAGAGACTGAAAGGCCTGCAAGGCCAGAACCTGCATCTGTTCGGCCAGGTCGGCCTCGATGGGCGCGGGGCACAGGTAGCGGGTTTCATCCGAGTGATACTTGGCTTCGTAGGTATAAAAAGTATCGCTGGAAACCATCTGAACCACCGGCAAGGCTTTACCTGCCAACAGCGGCACTGTGAACTCGGGGCCGTCAATCCAGGCCTCGGCAATCACTTCCTGATCGTATTGCAATGCATCCTGCCAGGCCTGTCTAAGTGCGTCCCCGCTGTCGGCCCGGGCCATGCCGATGCTGGACCCCTCGTTCACCGGTTTCACCATGGCACTGCCACCCAATGCGGAAATGGCTGCATTAAAGTCGGTATCAGAGTTCAGTTGAGACCAGTCGGCGGTAGCGATATCGCATCCTCGCCATACCTGCTTGCTGACCTGCTTGTTCAGGGCCAGTGCGGAACCCAATACGCCCGAACCGGTGTAGCCGATACCCATATACTGAAGCAACCCCTGCACCGAGCCGTCCTCACCACCAGGCCCGTGCAGTGCAATAAAAGCGGCACCCGGTTTTTCTAGCTGCAACGCATCAACCAGCCCCTGCGCGGTGTCAATTCGCACACAGGGCAAACCCTGCCGCTCGATGGCATCGGCCACTGCGTTGCCTGTGAGCAGGGAAATTTCGCGTTCGGCCGAACTGCCGCCGTAGAGCACGGCAATCTTGCCAAGCTGCGTCAATTGGTCGGCGGAGGCGTTCATGACAATCCCCGCTCGGCAAGGGTGCGAGCGATCTGGTTGACGTTGCCGGCACCCTGGGTAAGCACCAGATCGTCAGGGCGAACCAGGTCACTGACGATGTCGGCAATATCTTCGATACGCTCTACAAAAATCGGATCTACCAGCCCGCGCTGGCGAATCGTGCGACACAGTGCGCGTGCATCCGCTCCCGGGATAGGCTCTTCACCTGCCGGATAAACCTCGGTTACCACCAATTGGTCAACCGCTGACAGTACCTGAACAAAATCCTCGTACAGGTCGCGGGTGCGGGTGTAGCGATGCGGCTGAAACACCATGAAAAGACGATGGTTCGGGTAGGCCGAGCGAACCGCCTGAATTGTTGCGGAAACCTCCCTGGGATGATGCCCGTAATCATCAACCAACAGGGCTTTGCCCTCTCCCAGGTCAAATTCACCCAAACGTTCGAAGCGCCGGCCTACACCCTCAAAGGTCTCCAGACCTCGCACAATAGAAGCGTCATCGGCCCCTTCGTCTGTCGCTACCGCAATGGCCGCCGCCGCATTTTGCGCGTTGTGCCGACCGGGAATCGACAGCAGGGCCTCGATTGTAGGCAAGCCTTCCGGTCGGCTAACCCTCATCAGCGACTGGGTGCCTTTCTGGACAAGCTCTTCAATCCGGAAGTCGGCATCCTCTGCAAACCCGTAGGTGAGAATGGAACGCTTCACGTCCGGCATAATTTGCCGCACCTTGTCATCGTCGGCACAGAGCACTGCCAACCCGTAGAAAGGCAAGTTGTGAAGAAACTCTACGAAGGTGCGCTGTAAGCGACTGAAATCGCCGCCGTAGGTGTCCATGTGGTCGGCATCGATGTTGGTGACCACCGAGGTCATGGGCTGCAGATGCAAAAAGGAGGCATCGCTCTCGTCTGCTTCAGCAACCAGATAACGACTTAGGCCAAGCCTGGCATTGGTAGCAGCCTGCTTAACCAAGCCGCCAACAACAAAGGTGGGGTCCATACCTGCATAGCCGAGTATGGTTGCGATCAGGCTGGTGGTTGTGGTTTTTCCGTGGGTTCCTGCCACCGCAACACCGTGGCGGAATCGCATTAACTCGGCCAACATTTCGGCCCGACCCACTACTGGTATTCGCCCGGCATGGGCCGCCATCAGCTCCGGATTGTCGGGCTGAATCGCGGTCGAGGTAACCACCACATCAACACCACCCAGGTGCTCGGCACGATGTCCGGTTTCCACGCGCACGCCCATCTCGCGCAGACGTTTGACCGCGGCGGAATCCGCCTGATCAGAACCACTTACTTCATAGCCCTGGTTGAACAGCACCTCGGCAATGCCACACATGCCGGCACCGCCAATGCCAATAAAGTGGATGCGACGAATACGGCGCATCTCGGGAATCTGGAATGGCGCTTCATGCGACATGAAATTGCTCCTCACACAGGTCACAAATGCGCGCAGTGGCATCGGCGGGTTCCAGCGACGAAGCGCTACGAGTCAAATTTTCAAGCTGCTGTGGGTCCAGCATCTCCTGCAACAGTGCCGCGCCCTGTGATGCCAGTTCGGATTCCTGTAGAAGGCGCGCGGCTCCCTGCTGAACCAACCAATTGCCGTTGGCAGTCTGGTGATCATCAATCGCATAGGGAAAAGGAATGAACAACGCCGGCTTGCCCGCCGCAGCCAGCTCGGAAACAGTCATCGCTCCGGCACGACAAACCACCAGATTGGCCCACTGATATGCCTCGCCCATATCTTCAATGAAGGCGACGACCTCGGCCTCTATACCGGCATCGGCATAAAACTGCCTGGTTTGTTCCAACCAACGTTCACCGCACTGGTGGATCACACGAGGCTTCTCTGCAAGCTGGGCGAAACAGGCCGGAAGCTCCCGGTTAAGCGACAGAGCCCCCTGGCTCCCGCCCAGTACCAACAGGCGTGGCGGCCGCCCCAATTCAGCTGGCACCAATTTTGACAGCCCTTCACGAACCGGATTGCCGGTGATCTCGGCGCCATTCAGCGCGCCAGGAAAGGCTGCCAGCACCCGGGCAGAAAATTTCGCCAGGATTCGGTTAGTGGTGCCTGCCACAGCATTCTGCTCGTGGATGACCAGCGGTATTTTCCGCATTCGAGCTGCCAACCCGGTAGGGCCAGCCACAAACCCACCAAATCCAACCACCAGCCCGGGGCGTACACGGCGCAGTACCTGCCAGCACTGCCAAAGGGCCGATACCAGCATAAAGGGAGCCCTGATTTTCCGGCCCAAGCCGCTACCCCTCAGGCCTGAAACCTTAACCAGGTTCAGCTCAATGCCCGCCGCAGGCACCAACCGATGTTCGATACCGCGCTCGGTTCCAATCCAGGACAGCTCGTAGCCTCGGGCACGCATTTCTGTGGCCACGGCCAGCGCGGGGAACACATGCCCGCCGGTTCCGCCCGCTACAAACATCACCGTTCCGCGACTCATGCCTTCACCTGCGAAGGCGCTTTGCCACTGCCCATTTCCAGCGACACCCGCAAACAGATACCCATCAATGCCATGCACACCAGCAAACTGCTGCCGCCAGCGCTGATAAAGGGCAGCGTGAGCCCCTTGGTGGGAAGCAATCCACAAGCCACCCCAACATTGATGACTGCCTGAACACTGAACATGGTGGCCGTGCCGATCACCATGTACCCGGCAAACTCGTAGCCACTGGCGACAGCGCGAAAACCCAGACCAAACAAGCGAGTCACCAGCAGGGAGAACAGCAAAATCAGAGCCATCGACCCGACCAGGCCGGTTTCTTCGGCAACAATGGCGAATATAAAGTCGGTGTGGGCTTCAGGCAGGTAGTGCAGTTTTTGCAGCGAGTTTCCAAGCCCTACGCCAAACCATTCACCACGCCCGAATGCAATAAGCGACTGCGTAAGCTGATAACCCGAGTCGAACTGGTTGGCCCAGGGGTCAAGGAAGGACGTAATGCGCTGCATGCGGTAATCCGAGCTGGTTGCCAGTAGCGTCAGCAAAGCCAGACCTGCCAGCGCCACCAGAAAAAAGCGCAGAAAATGAATGCCAGCCAAAAACACAAGGGTTACCGTGATTCCGGCCATCACAACAATCGAGCCAAAATCTGGCTGCAAAATCAGGAGCCCCAGGAACATGCCCATCACAGCAAAGGGCTTCAGGAGGCCAATCCAATCGGCCTTAAGGCTTTCACGCTGGCGCACCAGGTAGGCCGACAGAAAAATAATGAGCGCGGCTTTGGCGGCCTCGGCCACCTGGAATGTAAACCCACCCAGACCCAACCAGCGGCGCGCTCCGTTGCGCTCGAGACCGAGCCCGGGAACTAGCACCAGTACCAGCAATACCAGCGCGGCAAGCAACAGCAGGGGCGCCAGGTGGTACCAGATTCGCAATGGCGTTTTCAACGCTACCAGCGCGGCAACACCGCCCAATACCAGAAATACCAGGTGCTTCTTCAGGTAAAACATGGGATCACCGGTGGTAGCTTCGGCGTAACT
>CAKZNR010000236.1 GCA_937129725.1 uncultured Cellvibrionales bacterium
AAAAAAGCCGCCCGATGGGCGGCTTTTTTGTGTTGGTACCAGAGGTGGGACTCGAACCCACACGTCCATAGGACACCAGATTTTGAATCTAGCGCGTCTACCAGTTCCGCCACTCTGGCTTTGGGCAGGCGGCGATTATAAGCAGGGTAAGGCCAGTTGTCAGTGGCCCGTTGTAAAATTGTTGGTCTGGCCGCATGCAACGAGCGTTTCGGTTGGTTTGTTTCCGCCTGATTCGGCGGCTTGGTGCACCAAAATGGGCCGGTTTGTTGCGCTGAATATTTAAAAGCGTGAAGCAGCTACAAAGGCTGCGGGTTTGTCGGGTATAGTGTCGCGCGAATTTCTGGGGGATTTACCGTGTTCAAGAATATCGTTTACAAGTTTTTCGGCATTGAAGAAGTCAAAGACCCGGAGGACACTATTCCGGTTGTTGTTAGTCGCAAACGCATTATTGCCGACAAGGTGGTAGAGGTAGAGTTGCGCGATCCCGAAGGTAAAGAGCTGCCCGCTTTTACCGCCGGTGCGCACATCGATGTGCATATCAAGCCCGGGATGATGCGCCAGTACTCCTTGCCGAATAACCCGCAGGAACGCGACCGCTACATTTCTGCCGTGCTGATGGAGCCCGAAGGCAAGGGCGGCTCCAAGGCGCTGTTTTACGACGTGCAGGAAGGTGACAAGCTGCTGGTCAGCAAGCCTCGCAACCATTTCCCCCTGGCAGAAGACGCCCCCTATAGCGTTTTTGTCGCCGGCGGCATCGGCCTGACCCCGCTGATGGCCATGGCCTACCGGCTTCGCGAGCTGGGCAAGCCATTCAAGTTTTACTACCGGGCCCGGGCGCGCGCCTGGGCTGCCTATCCCGACCTGCTGGTTGAAGAGTTTGGCGATTCGGTTGAATGCCTGTTCAGCGACGAGGGCGGGCGTGAAAAGTTCGACCTGGATGCCATTCTGAAAGAGGTGCCCGAGGGTACCCACCTTTACACCTGTGGCGCCAACTCCTTTATGGATTTTGTGACCAGTACCGCCGAAAAATACTTGCCGGAAGACAACGTTCATCTGGAGTATTTCTACGCGGCTTTTGACGCAGACTCTGCAGAAAACCAGCCCTTTGAGCTGTATTGCACCAAGTCGGATGTCACTCTGGAAGTGCCGTCCGACAAGAGTATCACCGACGTGTTGGAAGAAAATGGCATCAATTTGCCAATATCCTGCTCGGACGGTATCTGTGGAAGCTGCATCACCAAATTTGTTGAAGGTGAAGTTGAGCATCGCGACGGTGTTCTCAGCAAGAGCGACCGCGAGAAGAAGCAGCTATTCACTCCCTGTTGCTCGCGTGCGGTTGGCGAAAAGCTGTCAATCGAAGTTTAATCTGAACTGAAATACCCGCCCGCTGTCTTTCCAAGGGCAGCGGGCATTTTTTTGGGGAACCTGTGCGAACAGCAGATTTTACCTTTGACCTTCCGGACGAACTGATTGCCCGTGTCCCGGCGAAACGTCGCCGCGACAGCCGCTTGATGGTGGTGGATCGTGCGCAAGGCCTGTTCCATTCAAGTTTCAGCCAGTTGCTTGATCTGCTGGAGGCAGGCGATCTGCTGGTGTTCAACAACACACGGGTAATTCCGGCGCGTTTTTTTGGCAGCAAGACCACCGGTGGCCGCCTGGAAATTCTGCTGGAACGCATTCTGGAACCCAACCTGATACTGGCTCATGTGAAATCCAGCAAACCGCTTCGCGATGGCGTAGAGCTCAGCCTGGAGCACGCAGAAGCGGTGGTGTGTGAAGGCCGCCGCGACGATCTGTTTTTATTGCGCAGCCAGCGACCCTGGCTTGATCTGGCCGAAGAGCAGGGCCATA
>CAKZNR010000237.1 GCA_937129725.1 uncultured Cellvibrionales bacterium
CATTGATACATGCGGATTTGTCCAGTTCACCTCTACCACTTCACCCTCGATATAGGTGTACGGGTCGGCGGCTCCGCCATATTCGCCCGCAACCGAGTGGTGTGCCAGCGCGGAATTGGACCCAGCCAACGCAACCAAAAATAGAATAAGCCATTTAACCTGTTTCATTCGAAATACCCCCAATTTCAATCACAATGTTCGCATATAGAACCATCTGCCAGAAAAAAATCAAGGGCTCGCAACATTAATTAGTTCAAAAGCGGCAAAATTGGCGGTTGCTTGACCCAGCCCACTTGCGCCCTGCAACCACAAGACTAGACTGAAATTGTCTACAAGGAATCAAGGGGTTCAGATGTACAGTCGTCCCATCAGTGCCATTACCCGGGAAAAAACGCCGGTTATTGTTGGCACCACCCAAAGCATTACCGAAGCCGCCAGCGCAATGAAACAGCAAGGCGAAGGAGTTGCGCTGGTCATTGAAAACAACAAGGCCGTCGGCATTCTCACCCGAAGCGACATTGTCGAGCGTGTGGTTGCAGCCGGCAAAAACCCGGGCACAACAGAGGTTGCAGAGGCCATGACCCGAAACCCTGTGGTGATCCGCGATCACTGCTCGGTAGGCCACGCCCTTTACCTGATGCACGAATACGGGGTGCACTATGTGCCGGTTATCGGTGAAACGGGGCCGCTTTGTATCATACACATTGCCGATGCCACCGCTGTCGACCTGAGCGAATATGCACACGACGCCGATATTCTCGACCAGATCGCCGAACTGCTGTAACCCCCTGGGGCTATTGCTGGTAGCGTTCCATCAGATAGCAGAGGCAATCTTGCCTGATGTTGGTATGGTTCAGCGTGAGCATGGACGGCATCAGGTGAGTGCGCGTTAGCAACTGCCCGGAATACACACTGAAATAGGTATCAAAACCGCAGCCCTGCTCCGACTCGATTTCCAGCGGCGGCCAGGTACGGGTATGCACTTTACCCAGCCGCGTACCCGCTGCCAGCTCGCGAAAATTCAGCCGGTCGAGGTCTTCACGAAAATTCAGGGCGGCCATTCTGGAAGCCCAGCAGCGGACGATTCCATCGCCAGATGGTTCCGTTATTCAGCTGCAGATGAGGTAACTCCTGCAAATTTTCATCCATAAGCTGGGGCAACATCACTGGATAGCGTTTGAAGTTGGCCTCGAACGCCTCTAGCGGGCTTTGCTGCAGATAGCGAACACCAAAGGTGACCCGGCGAGTCAGGTCGGACGCACCCACATCAATGCTCTGCTCGAATATGGGAATGCGTGACTCGTCCCATAGTCGCTTGCCAAACAGTCCGGGCGAGTTAGCGCTGGCAGCCACCATGGGCCCGGACAGCATTTAGGACAGGTTGTATGCCCGCACCAGTTTTGAGTAGGGAACCTGCAGGTGCAGTTGCATGGAGGTTGCGGCGGATTCCAGCATCACGTTCTGAAAACTCATTTGCAGCCTGTAAACGCCATCAATTTCCAACTGCAATGCCCGATTGCCGCGCATGGCAAACACCTGCCGGTTTAATGCGCGATAGCGTTGTAAGGGCGACATATTCTCTACCACCAGGTCTTCCGGCCTCAGCGTGGGCAATACACCTATCATCAGCAAATGCAGGCCCAGCTGATCGGCGCGCCCGGCCGCCAGCCGCCAGCCGCCAGGATTTACGCAGGTTCGATTCAAACTGCGCAAACAACCCAGCCTGTAAAGTTACCGGCGCACCGTTTAATTCAAAATTGAAGGCCGCCAGCTCAGGCACCAGGGCATCGCCATCTACGCCCTGCATCAAGTCAAGGATTCGCCCGGCGGGATGGTAATTGGAGTCGGTTATCCAGCCCTCCAGCTCGAAACCGAAACACCAGGTTTCATCTTCGAAACGGCCCTGTTGTTCCATCTCGGCCAGCTCGGCGGTTTCCTGCTTCAGCCGTTGGCGAAACAACCGATAGTCGTCATCGGCAAACTGATCTGCAATGATTTCGCGTCCCAACTATTGAAACTCCCGGGCAGTGCAGCTTTTATCCTGACACGCTTTTTATTTTTGCCCAACACTCAGGGTTGTAAAATGTGTGCTCTGGCTGGCAAAGTCAGCTGCAAACAATAACTGGATATCCAGCCACAGGAGGCATTCATGCTTTATATGATTCAATACAGTGACAACCCAGGCACCGCCGAGTTGCGCAAAGAACACCAGCAGGATCACATTGGTTTTCGTCGCGGGCTTGGCGACGAGTTAAAAGTAGCCGGGCCTATGTTTAACGAGGACGATGGCCCCGCGGCAGGAAGTATGATTATTGTCGAAGCAGATTCCATGGCCGATGCCCGCGAGAAAGTAGCGCACGACCCCTACCTGGTAAATGGCGTGTTCAAAATTGAATCCGTCAACCGCATTAACCCACGCACCTGGAAAAGCGTCGAACTGGGCTAAATCCGGCAACTATTGGCAAAAAAAAGGCGGCCAAATGGCCGCCTTTTTTCTTGCTTACGCTACTTAAAGCGGAGTTTTCAGCTCTTCCGGCAGCTCGACGCGGCCGCGGTCGTTCAACAGCCCGGCTTCCTGCATCTGGGCAGTGAAGTCGGGGCCCAGCCGACCGGGGCTTGCACCTTCGAGATGAGGCGCCCAGACGATGTTGTTGTCGAGGTTGCCACGAACCAGGTCCCACATGTCTGCGTAATGCAGGGTAGACCGGATGGGACCTTCATTCACGCCCAGCGCGCGAATATGGAAGAGCGGCATACCGCGCAGGTGCTCCCAACCAAATACTTTCACCCTGTCGCCCACTTCAACGGTGTCAGGATCCATTCCGTAGTTGTCCTTCATCAGGTGGGTGGGATGGCTGTTGGCTCGAACAATAGTTCCCTCGCCAAAGTAGCCAGAGCTAGTCTCGATAGTGAAAGAGATATGCGGATTGATCCAGGCGGTATCTACAACCACACCTTCAATGTAGTTGTACGGATACTCTGCACCGCCGTATTCGCCTGCAATGCTGTGGTGAGCATGAGCACCTGAACTGGCTACTGCCATGGCAAAGGCAACCGCCACAATTTGAAAAATTTTCATTACTTCCCCTTAGGTGTCTATTTTATGTTCGATAGGCTACATCTAATGGTTGAAAGCCTGCAACCGCAACTTCCCTAACATAATTGCAAAGTTAGAAACGCTCCTTAATATTCCAACCGCGCTATTCGCCTGCCAGCGCAGCGAAAGCGAGGGAAATCAGGCCCAGAAACATAATGCCCAGCTGTATCAATGTACTCATGGCAATCACTCCTGTGCCATGCGCTGGCAGAGGTCGGTGATGTAGGCGCCCAGGCCAGGGTCGACGGCAGCGATGCCGTAGCAAACGCTGCAACGGAAATGAGTGTTTTCATTTTTTGTCCCCCCACCAATAGGTACTTTTTTTTAGATCAGCCAAAGATAGTTCAGCTCGATGCGCGCTATAAGCTTACCTTACAAATCTCCAGCCAAAGGGTCGGGCACATCGATTACCACCATAAGCTGCGGGTATTCCTGCACCGGTATACGCTTTATTTCTTCATAGCTTGCGGTATCGATTACCGATACATCGTTCGAGCGCGGGTTGCCCGTGTAAGCGTAGCTTTGGTCGCCGTTAAAAGTAACCGCATTGGGGTAAGTGCCTACTTCTATCGTTTTCAGGTGTTGCAGCTGAGGGTGTGAATAAACCATCAATTCGTCGGTTGCCGTGGATGCAATCCAGAGTTCAGATTCTTCTTTTATCAGTTCAATACCGTGATTTACCGTACGCGGGTAGCGTTCACCCGGAATCCCCCTGCCCTGCGGGTCGGGCAGGTAATGGGTTTGGCGTTCTCCTGTCTCGCGGTTCACTTCAACAAAGCCATGCAGGCTGGAAAGCTGAACGTATAAACGGCTTTCGTCCTGGGTGAACTCGAACGGGCGCACCAGTTCCGGAGAATTCAGCCGCTCGATCATTTCGCCGCGCTCAAGATCGACAATGGCAATATGCCTCCAGTACATGGAACCCACATACAGGAGCTTGCCGTCGGGGCTGACAACACAATATTTCCAGCACCAAATAAAAAACCCCATACGGTTTCCCGTATGGGGTGTTTCATTAGAAGCCTGACGATGCCCTACTCTCACATGGGGAAACCCCACACTACCATCGGCGATACTGCGTTTCACTTCTGAGTTCGGTAAGGGATCAGGTGGTTCCACAGCTCTATGTTCGTCAGGCAAACCGGCCGAAGGTCGTCCTGAGCCCACTAGGGCGAAGGATCTCCTGTCGATTTGCGCTGAGTTCGTTCACGTATGAACGCGCTCATATAAGTCGGCAGATAATTGAGTTGTGTATCAAGTGTATGTCTCTATGACCTGAGTGATAACGCAATAAAGCGCCAGTCACACATTATATGGTCAAGCCTCACGGGCAATTAGTACTGGTTAGCTCAACACGTCACCGTGCTTCCACACCCAGCCTATCAACGTTGTAGTCTTCAACGACCCTTCAGGGGAGTTAAACTCCCAGGGAGATCTAATCTTGGAAGGGGCTTCCCGCTTAGATGCTTTCAGCGGTTATCCTGTCCGAACATAGCTACCGGGCAATGCCACTGGCGTGACAACCCGAACACCAGAGGTTCGTCCACTCCGGTCCTCTCG
>CAKZNR010000238.1 GCA_937129725.1 uncultured Cellvibrionales bacterium
AAAGAGGTAGGCCGTATGCTGGCGGCATTCGGGCCTCATCCCGGCCACATATTCAACCTGGGGCACGGCATCACACCCGATATTTCACCCGACCATGTCGCAACTTTTGTGCGTGCTGTGCACGAGCAAAGTGTGATCTGATCCACGTTCCTGCAAAGTCAGCCTTTTTGGTGCAGTCTGAAACCTCGCTTCTTGACTGCAACTGTCGAAATAATGACCCTCGATAAACTCACGGCCCGTCCCGCTGACGAGAGGGGAAAAGTGGCTGAACTTAAACAAAAGAAAGTTGATGTGACCGATTTGAAGCTCGGCATGTTTGTGTCTGCGCTCGACCGACCCTGATCTCAAACTTCTTTTCCGCTGCAGGGTTTCCCGCTTCGGTCCAACCGTGAGGTGACAGCAATTCGGGCGATTTGCCAGTATGTCTACATTGACATGGACAAAAACCGCAACCTTCCCGCCGCCATTCTCGACAGCCAACAGGTCAAGCAGGGCAACTACCGCCACACCCAGGTTCCTCTGGAACTGAACCACCAGCGCTACGGCAATAAAAAAGAGAGGCTAACTGCTCGGGAAATGGAGTCGGCTCGCAAAAGCTTCGAGCAGGCCGGTATTAAGCTGGGCGAACTGCAGGAACAGATCAAGGCTGGTGCCAGCGTCAGCGACGCACAAATCAACGAGATCGCCGGCGTGCTGGTGCAAAGCGCGCTGGAACATCCTGTAGCCGTAACCTGGATGGCGCTGCTGCAGCGCAGCGACACAGACACCTACGCGCATTCACTGCGCGCTGCCACCTGGGGCCTGCTTTGCGCGCGCCACATGGGGCTGGAAGAAATCGATATCAAACGTCTGGCTGCCGGCATTATGCTGAAGGACTTGTATCGAACCGAATCGGACGAGCTACTGCCTGAAACCGTGGCGGTGGAAAAAACCGTGGATAAACTGCGTCAGGCTAGCGTGCACGCCAAAGTAATCTCGGTAGTGAAATACCACCGCGAGAAATTCAATGGCACCGGCCTGCCCTGCGGCGTATCGGGTGAAAAGATTCCCCTGCTGGCCCGTATTGCCGCCATCGCGACCGAATACGACGAGCATATATTCCCGCGCGACGGCCGTGCACCCATTGCGCCTTCAGGTGAGAAAGGCATCATTGCCGGGGTTGTCCGGGTAGCTAAGTTGCGAACCCTGGGCGCCAAGCGTAATGGAACCGGCAGGGCCCAGCGCCACTTTCAGGCTGCCGTTAACACCCACCATGGAGCGATAGTCGCTGTTTTCCAGCCGCAGCTGGTTTGCCATTAGGCCAACATTCCAGGTGCGTACTTCACCGCGCAAGCTGCAATTGGCATTCAGGCCGCCAAAGGTTTGCGGCAAGTCGCCACTGGCGTTTTCACGGTGGTTGAGGCTGCCAACAATAGAATAGTCGGAGGATGTGGTAAGCGGCTGAGTTTAGGAAAGGCTGCCCGTCAGGGTGGCAAAGGTGTCTTCCTTGGGGGTGGCGGCCGTCACGCTACCCGGCGGCAGGCCAAGAATCAGCGACAGGTCATCTTCGGTGGAGGCGTTGATATTCGAATCGTAGCCACTGGCCAGATCGATATTACCGCGCCATACCGGGCGACGCTGGCCCTCGCGCGCACTGATGGCGTCAAGATAAGGCCGAATGTTGTCCCGCACCTCTTCAGGTGGCTCGGTTGCAAGCACCCGGTTAAATTCTGCCTGCGCCCTGTCGTCCTCGCCGGCGGCGAAGTAAGCTCTGGCCAGCTCCAACCGGGCGAACAGGTTGTCGGGCTGGTTCATGATGGCGCGCTCAAGCGCAAAGATACCCTCACTAATCAGGCCAGAATCCACTGCGGCAACGCCGTACTCCAGGTCGAAGGCGGGTTCGCCTTCGTACATGAACAGCATTTGGTCAGCCAACACCAAAGCTTCGGCCGATCGGCCGGCCTGGTTAAGCGCACGCAGTGTTTGCAGTTCATCCTGGGCAAAAGCCAGCGGGGGAAGCAACGCGCTGGCAGCCAATAAAAGAGTGCAGGCAGCAACCTGAAGCCAACGGCTGACTGCGGTTTGAAGTGTTTGACGAGTATCGGCCACGATATCCCCCACTATATTTTTAAGGGCAAAGCCTCAAACTCTTGTATACGCCAGACAGGCTCGAGAGAATAGAGCCACACAGCCGCAATCTCGATTAGTATATGCGTATTTTTGACACTATTGTGACCAAGGTCACACTTTTCAATGGAAAGACATGACAGAGGCACGAAAAAATGCGTCCAACCTGGTTTGGCTCGACCTTGAAATGACCGGACTTGAGCCGGACCGCGACCGGGTGATCGAAATAGCCACAATCGTGACCAATGCACAGCTGGAAGTGCTGGCCGAGGGTCCGGTTATTGCCATTCACCAGCCCGCCGAAGTGCTGGACGCCATGGACGAATGGAATCGCAGCCACCACGGCAGCAGCGGCCTGTGTCAACGAGTACTTGAAAGCCAGCACGACGAGCAGTCGGCAACGCGGGAAACCATCGCATTTTTGCAGCAGTTTGTGGATGCGGGCCAGTCGCCCATGTGCGGCAATTCAATTTGCCAGGACCGGCGTTTTATGGCCCGCCACATGCCCGAGCTGGAGGCCTTTTTCCACTATCGAAACCTCGATGTCAGCACTCTGAAAGAGCTGGTTCGTCGCTGGAAACCGGAACTGCTGGATGGATTTGTCAAAAAGGGCGCGCACCTTGCGCTGGATGACATTCGCGACTCCATTGCAGAGTTGGTTTACTACCGCGAGCACTGCCTGAGCATTTAAAGCGGGCTAGAACCTGCCCAACCGCCCGCCCGGCAGGAATTGCCAGGTACGAATGAAGTAGATCTTGTCGTACTTGCTGCGCAGCGCCGCTGGAAATGAATCAAAAGGGCCAGCCTGACGGGCAATTTCAACCGCTGCGCGGTCAAGCAATGGCTGACCGGATGACTGCAGTATCTCGACTGTTTCAATCTGGCCGCTGGGCAATATAACCAACTGCAGCCGCAGGCTACCGTATATTTGGCGCGCTAAAAGGTCTTGCGGGTAATTGCGGTTGCCGGTACTGACAATGCGCTCCTGCAGCATAACCTGGTAAGACGCGTCCTCCCGAGCGGTGGCCGCAACCGAAGTGAGGGTGCCAATGCGCGGACGCTTGGCCAGCTCCTGACGCAGAGTATCCAGGCGCGCCAGCATCGCTGAGGTGTCCTGGCTCTGACTGACATCCATGTCGGCGTTGCCCTGCCTGTCGCTGGGCTGCGCTGCCAGTTCGGCCGAATCTGTAGAAAGCTGGTTGTCGAGCGAGGGTTGCGCTGCACCTGCCCTTAACTCCACCGGGCTAAAGTCGCCGCGCTGATCGCCGGAAAAATCGGCCAGCCGATCGGTAGTAGGTACCAGAGAATCATTCTCGGTACCGCTGGCCTGCTGATCGGCCTGGGCCAGAAAGTCGGCTTCTTCCGGAGCGTCTTGAGCCTGATGGTTCACAATGGTGACGTCCATTTCGGGCGAGTCGACGAAGGGGTTACTCCAATCGAAAACCATGCCAAGTACCACCAGTGCATGGGCCGCGGCTGCCACAAAGATGCCAAAGGTCAGCTTGTCACGGCTAAGGTAATTGATGCCTCCGGTTTTAGCTTTGTCGCTGCTCAAGCACACGCTCCAATCGCTGCATCAGCTCGTCGCCGATGCTACCGCCAGTCACTGCATCGATCTCGCGCACGCAGGTTGGGCTGGTCACATTGATTTCCGTCAGGTAGTCGCCAATCACATCAAGCCCGACAAACCACAGGCCTCGCTTCTTTAATTCAGGACCCACTTGCGCGGCAATCCAGCGGTCGCGCTCGGACAATTCCTGCACCACACCGCTGCCTCCGGCAGCGAGGTTGCCCCGCGTTTCTCCCTTTTTCGGTATGCGCGCAAGGGCATGGCTGACGGGCTCACCATCCACCATCAGGATGCGCTTGTCGCCGGCGGTAATCTCGGGCAAAAAGCGCTGTGCCATAACCGGCACCCTGCCCTGCTGCGTGATGGTATCCAGTATCACAGAGCGGTTGCGTTCGCCTTCGCCAAGACGAAAGATAGATTGCCCACCCATCCCATCGAGCGGCTTTACCACCACATCGCCCAGGCGATCGTGAAAATCCCGCAGCTGGTCAAGGTCGCTGCTGACCACCAGGTCCGGGCAGCATTGCGGAAACTGCGTGGCAAATAGCTTTTCGTTGCAATCGCGCAGCGAGGCCGGGCGGTTAACAACCAGCACTCCGCGTCGCTCCGCCATTTCCAGCAGATAGGTGCTATAGATGTAGTTGATGTCGAACGGCGGATCTTTGCGCATCCACACCATGTTGAAGCCGGCCAGCGGCTCAATTTGCGGCTGATCTACCTCAAACCAGTTGTCATTTTCCAGCTTTACCCGCAACCGGCGCGTTTCCACCTGCGGCTCGCCATTGTCCAACCAAAGCTGCAACTGGGTGAAGACGCGCAATTCCCAACCCCGTTCGGCCGCCGCCTGCGCCAGCGCCAGTGTGGTGTCTTTGTGTGGCATCAGCGTCTCGGGTGGATCAATCAGAATTGCCAGTCTTGGGGTATTGGATGGCATGCAGGGTCTCGGTGGGTTCAACAGAACCAAAGTTTACCATTGGCATCGCCAGCCGGGCACGGACAACCGCCCAAAAGGCTTTTGCATCACACTTGGCAACCGGCAGCATTGTGTTCACCTGCTATCACGTCAATAATAGCGTGCATCGGCACGGCCGGCGCTCAAGCAAAATATAAGGTTCAATGCATGAAAGTCATGGTGGTCGATGACAGCAATACCATTCGCAGAACGGTGGAAACCATTCTGTCGAAGGTGGGATGCGAAGTCAGTACCGCTTCGGACGGATACGACGCGCTGGCAAAAATTGCCTCGGTGCGCCCCGACCTGATTTTCATCGACATCATGATGCCCCGGCTCGACGGTTATCAAACCTGCGCGCTGGTAAAGAACAACCCCCAGTTCAAGAGCACCCCGGTTGTCATGCTTTCCAGCAAAGACGGCCTGTTCGACAAGGCCAAGGGGCGCATTGTGGGTTCGGACCAGTACCTGACAACACCCTTCAGCAAAGATGAACTTCTGGAAGTTTACGAAAGCTATAGCTCAAAGGACTGACCCCGAGGTTTAACCAAATGGCGAAAATACTCATCATTGATGACTCAGTCACCGAGAGCAAACGCTTCACACAGCTGCTGCAAAAAGCTGGCCACGAGACCATCACCGCCGAATGCGGTGAAGACGGCATCAAGGTTGCCGAAGCCGAATTGCCCGACCTCATACTGATGGACGTGGTAATGCCAGGGCTAAATGGCTTTCAGGCCACACGGCACCTTTCGCGCAAAGACGCCACCCGCCATATTCCCATTATCATGGTTACCACCAAAGATCAGGAAACCGACCGGGTGTGGGG
Organism: uncultured Cellvibrionales bacterium; assembly: GCA_937129725.1. GTDB lineage: Bacteria > Pseudomonadota > Gammaproteobacteria > Pseudomonadales > GM7GCV1 > JABJGI01. Next base: position 5,458 of record CAKZNR010000238.1, read on the forward strand.
AAAGCGCCAGGGGGCAAGTGCCTACCTTACCAAGCCCGTCAGCGAACAACTGTTGTACGGCACCATTGAAGATCTGCTTCCCTGATGGAAACCAACCCGGCACAACTCCTTCAAGAACTGGCCATTAGAGTCGCCGACAAGGCTGCCGAGCTGCCAGGCAAGGGAGAGAGTAACCTCTCCCAGGCAATCGCATTTGATCTGGGCGGGCGCACCGCACTGGTTAGCATGGGGCAGGTGTCAGAAGTTATGGAGGTGCCCTCCTCCACCCGGGTCCCGGGCGTCACTCACTGGGTTTTGGGAGTTGCCAACGTACGCGGCAATATTTTTCCACTAGTAGACATGGCGAAGTTTTTTCAACTCGAAAGTGACAGCCGGCCCGAACGCCGGGCTGTCATTGCAATCGACCGGCCGGATACCCGCCTTGGCCTGGTGGTCGACCGGGTTGTGGGGATGCGAACCATCGATTTGCAGGATCTGGCACCGCCCAAAGACGAACAGCATTTCAGCGGTTGTGTAGCGGGCATGGCCGAAGTTGATTCAAGAACACTGCCGGTGCTGGACATTGACCAGCTGCTGGGCAATCAGAAATTTAACGACGTAACTGCGAACTGACGCGCTGGAAACTTCATGGCACTAATTGAAAAAAAGCAAGGGTTACCCGCCGCACTTGGCACGGGGATGATTCTGTTTCTGGTTTTGGCCATTTACAGCTTCAATATCAGCCTTCAAAACGCCGAGCTGGATCGCGACCGGCAGGGAACCCTGTCGGGCCTTCAGTCTGACGTTTACGACCTGATGTTACTGGCAGATCGGGCTGCCCAGGGCGACCGCGAAGCACTGGCCGCGCTGCCGGCAATCGATTTCAGCATCCAGAGCGGTCGGGGCCGATTTGCTGCGCTGGCGAACGAGCTTCCCGCCGTGCAAGTGCGGCGCTTTGACGATCAGCTCGAGCTGCTCACTTCAAACCTTGGCGCCATCACGGCCAACAGCGAAGACATTATGTTTTTCGGCCAACAGTTGGCACTGCTGGAAGAGCAGGTACCGGCAATGCAACAGGGCTACACCCAGGTAGTGGATACCATGCTTCAGGCAGGCAGCCCGGCCGAGCTTGCCACCGAAGCACAGGCACAGGTTTGGCGAAGCGAGCGCGCCCTGGCCAGCTTGCGCCAGATATTGGTTGGCGATGCCGACCCGGCAGTTGCCGCCGGCGTATTCCGCAACGACATGCTGTTATTTAACCAGGTGTTGAACGGCATGCTTGAGGGTGACCAACTTCTCGGTGTGCCGCGGGTGGAATCCAACCAGGCGCGGCTCTTGCTTGAGCAGGTCGAAATGCGCTGGAACGAGGTAAGCGATTCCATTGATGGCCTGGTTGATGCGTCATCAGCCGTATCCGAAAGTTACGAGGCAGCTGACCGCATCCTGCGCAGTGGAGTAGACATTCTGAACGGCGCACAAACTCTCTCGGAAGGCGTAGCGGCATTGCCGCAGGACCTGAGAAATCGCCCCTTCGGCACAATTATGGTGATTTATTCCGCCACTGCCTTTGCCATTTTTGGTTTCGCTCTGGGTCTGGCGTTGTATCGACGCACCCGCGGCAATCTGGTGGTACAGGAGTCGGAAAACGAGCAAAACCAGGAAGCCATTTTGCGGCTGCTGGATGAAATTGCCGATCTGGCAGAAGGTGACCTGACCGTGTCTGCAACGGTATCGGAAGACTTCACCGGCGCCATTGCCGACTCCATCAACTACGCCATCGAACAGCTGCGCGAGCTGGTTGCCAGCGTGGCAATCACCGCCGAAAACGTGGCCAGTGCATCCAGCGAAACGCGCGCCACTTCGGTACGCCTTTCCGAAGCATCCGAGCATCAGGCCGAACAGATCACTCAGACCACCTCGGCCATCGGTGAAGTAGCAGACAACCTCACCTCGGTATCACGCGATGCCCAGGAGCTTGCGACCGTGGCGGAAAGCTCGGTTGATGTTGCGCGTAACGGCAACCAGGTGGTGCAAAACACCATTGCCGGCATGAACAACATTCGCGAGCAAATTCAGGATACCGCCAAGCGCATCAAGCGGCTGGGTGAAAGCTCGCAGGAAATTGGCGATATCGTTTCCCTGATTAACGAAATCGCCGATCAAACCAATATCCTGGCATTGAATGCCTCCATTCAAGCCGCGATGGCCGGTGAGGCAGGCCGCGGGTTTGCAGTGGTTGCCGATGAAGTACAAAGCCTGGCCGAGCGAGCCGCCGACGCCACCAAGCAGATTGAAACCCTGGTGCGCGCAATTCAGTCGGATACCAACGAAGCGGTTTCCTCCATGGAGCAAACCACATCGGAAGTGGTCACGGGCGCTCAGCTGGCCAACAGCGCCGGGGAAGCCCTGACCGAAATCCAGTCCACATCGGAGAACCTTGCCCGGTTGATCCTGGCCATTTCCGAAGCGGCATCACACCAGTCGCAGGCCGCCAACCGGGCGGCCCGCGCGATGCGTGTCATCTCGGATATCACAGAACAAACCCTGGCTGGCTCCACCGAATCAAGCCGGGCGATTGGCGAGCTTACCGAGCAAGCTTTGCAACTGCGGGCATCGGTTGCCGGCTTCAAGCTTCCCGACTCCTATCTTTCCTTCGTTTACACGGACCCACTGGCAGACAAAACCAAAGTGCTCGATCCCGATGAAGTCAGTCGGCTGCTTGAAACCAGTCAAATGGAAGCTGGCTCGAGCCAATTGTCAGGCGACGACCCGGACGAATCCAAACAGCAACCGGCCTCAGAATCCGCCGCCGAGCCGCCGGAAGACGAGCATGCACAGCAAGAGGAAGAGGTCGAATTCGAGGACGATCCGCTCGCCGGCTCTGAATTGTTCGAAGCAATGGAAGCAGATGAGGATGCCAGCGAGGACAGGCTGTTTTTTGATATCGACATGGATATGGACTTTGAGGACGATTCGCCCGATTTAAAAGAAAACAACCAGGACGAACCCACAACCGAAAACCAACCAGGCAAGCGCAGCTAGATGTCACCCAATAGCCAGCAGGAGACCGCCAGCTGGGTTACCCGCGAGATTGGGGTTGACCTCGACCGCGCGCTGGCCGAACTGGAAGCATTCATTGCCGACAAGAGCGACTCGGCTCGGCTCGAATCCTGTGTCAACCTTCTGGAGAGCACCCGCACCGTTTGCGAAGTCACCAACCTGAATGTGCATGGCGCACTGGCCGGTGAACTGGTGCAAATTGCACAAAAGCTGAAACCCGATTCAGAATCCGCCGCCGAAGAATTGAAGCTAACCTCTCTGGCGGAAGGGCTGCTTACCCTGCGGCTCAGCCTGGCAATCCAGGACCCGCTGGTGGTATTTATTCGTCTCGCCCCCCGCATTAACAACATCCGCGCGCTGGCTGACAGCCCGATGGTAACCGAAGGGGAGGACTTCCAGGTTGACCTTGAGCAGGGCATAGGCAAACTTGGCCGCGCAGCCGCCGAGCCGGCCGACACAGCCACACTTCGCAAGGCAAAATCGCTTTATCAGCGAGCCATGCTCTCGCTAATGAAACAGGGGCTGGTCAAAGAGAATCGAAACGATCTGCTGCGCGTATTCAAATTAATGTTCCAAAAGACCGGTTCCGCCGAAATGTCGGCCACCTCTGCCGCAGCGCTTGCTCTGGTCGAGAAAATTGGCAAGGGTGATCTGGAGCTTGACCCGGCCGTGCGCAAGCAGTTCAAGCGCTACGACGATTCGCTGAAGCGGCTGATTGCCGGAAGCGATGCCACCGACCCAGGGCTGCTGAAGAACCTGCTGTTTTATCTGGCAACCAGCCCGGGCGACCAGGGAGCCTCTGCCCGAATCATTGAGTATTTTGGGCTTCAGCATATCGACAAGCTGGCGGGGCAAATCCGCGATGGCGACCTCAGTCAGGTTGATCAAGAGCTTCTGGATCATGTAACCGGGGCGCTTCGCAATGACATCAGTGAAGCCAAGACTCTGCTGGAGGAATGCATCAGTGGCACCGGCGAGTTTCTGCATTCACGCACCCAGATCGTCAGCCTGTCCAATCGCATGGGCGACACCCTCAGCATGGTGGGTATGCGGGACGCGCAGGAACTGGCGAGTCAGGTTCAGGAGCTGATCGGAAGCTGGAGCGATATCTCTGATATTCAGGATGTTTCCGAAGACGACCTGTCCAAATTGGCCGACCTGCTGGTGCGGCTGGAAGCCCGGCTGGGAAGTGTAGGCTCGGCCGGTGGCGACACGGGCGAGCAGAGCGCACTCGAGCAGGACTCGGCAGGCGATGTTCAGGAAGCCCGGAAGATTTTGCTCGAACAGGGACGCTTGGTAATAGAGCGAATCAAGGCCGATGTCACCGACTACTGCAGCAGTGGCGACAAAACCCATCTCTCTGGTGTTCTCGACTTCATGGCACAGCTGGAGGGCGCGCTTTCCTTTTACCCGCTGGCAGATTTGGCCGAAATCGTATCCAGCTGCCGACGCTTTGTCGTCAACGAACTACACCCCAGCGAAGGCGACTTTGACGCCGATCGAATGAATCTTTTTGCCGACATTATCGTGTCGGTGGATTATCACTTGGAGTGCTTGCAGGGCGATCCCAATTTCAACCTGGATTTTCTGGTGCAAAGGGCAGCCGAATACTGCACCCAACTGGGGTATGCCCCGGAACATCAGGCCGACCTAGCTGAAGACGCCGCAGACGCGGATGACAGCCCAGCAATAGACCAGGTCGAAGCTGATCCGCAAACAGCGCCCGAGCCTGAACCCGAGCCTGAACCCGAGCCTGAACCCGAGCCTGAACCCGAGCCCGAGCCCGAGCCCGAGCCCGAGCCCGAGCCCGAGCCGGAGCCGGAGCTGGAGCCGGAGCCCGATGAAGAATCGGATGACGAGGTTGATGAAACCGTCCAGATTTTCCTGGAAGAAATGGACGAAGTACTGCCGCAAGCCAACGCCGATCTCGAAAGCTGGAAATCGGGTAACGACAAAGCGCTCGCCGATCTGCGGCGGGCATTCCACACCCTCAAGGGTGGCGGCCGCATGGTGGGTGCCGAAGACATCGGCGAATTGAGCTGGTCGCTCGAAAACCTGCTAAACCAGCATATCAACGGTATCGTAACCGACGCCGACGGCTGCAAAGATCTGGCAGCTCAGGCGCTTACCTGCTATCCCGCTTTGAGCAGTGGCCTTGCCGGCCAGGGTACCGACGCCGAAACCCTGCAAAGTATTCAGGTGATACAGGAACAAGCCGATCAGCTTGCCAGCGGCAAAACCGCGCCAGCAGATACCGCCTCCGACGAAGTGGAACCACTGGTTCAGGTATTTATTGAAGAGGCGCGTGGCAACCGCGACCGTATTGTCAAAGCGGTAGGTGCACTGGCGGTATCCGACGAACCGCGGGCCACCGACGACCTGATCGAGCCACTGCAAATCATCCAGCAGTCTGCCCATACTGGTGGGCTCAGCCTGGTTGCCGATTGTGCCGATAGCATCCTGCAGATGACCTGCTACTACCGTGACAGAGGCGAACAATTGCCCGCGCGACTGGTATCCCAACTCAGCCTCTGGGCAACCCAGTTCGATGGTGTGCTTGGCAGCCTGCAGCAGGGTGACTCTCGCGAGAGCGACATCCGCCATATGCATGGCAGCATCAAACAATTGCAGAAGGAAATTACCATGCAAAATATTACAGTCGAAGTATCAAAAATCGCTCAATCAATCGCGGTTGAGCATGGCCCCAAGGTTGCCGAAATGGTTGCCCGTTTCACCGGTCCGAAATTGTCGGAAGTTAAGAAAATGGGTTGTTTTTCTTGGTCACTTGAAGCGCGGAAAACATGCGCGGGTGCCATTGATGAAAACGGCGATTTAGTGCCCGCATGTGCCGGTTGCTATGCCGTGGGCGGCAACTATCGTTTTGCCAATGTAAAGGCCCCACGGGTGCACAATAAAATTGATTGGAAACGTGACCAGTGGGTTGATGACATGGTTGTTTTGTTGGATTCAAGCCGGTACTTTCGTTGGTTTGATAGCGGCGACATGTACAGTTTGGCCCTTGCACGTAAAATTTTAGAAGTAATGAAACGCACCCCGTGGGTGTCCCATTGGTTGCCTACCCGCCAACATAAGTTTGCAAAATTTGCGGGCATCATTGCCGAAATGAATGCGCTCGACAATGTGGTTGTTCGGTTGTCGTCTGATTCAATTTCGGGTGAATTGATTGAGGGTGAGCACACTTCTACAATTATCCCAACACCCGATCACGCGCCTAGTGGCGTGAAAGTGTGCGAAGCATACCGCACCCGCAAAAATGGCGACATGATTTCGGATGCCGAAGTCGAAGCGATGGACGGCAAAGAGCGCGGCAAAGTGCTCGGCCATTGCGGAAAGTGCCGCGCATGTTGGAAAAAAGACACCGGCCCGGTTGCGTATCCCGCGCATGGCCGCTCAATGATGACATTAATTGCCACTACCCAAGTCGCATAATAGGAGACTACGATCATGCAAAATTATGCAAATTCTACTCACGCATTTTATGCGGGTGAGACTGATGCGAGCGCGTACACTGAAACGTGCTCAAAATGCCACGGCACCGGTAAGTTCATCTCATATGCGGGCCGTGTAGTGGGTAATTGTTTCGCTTGTGCGGGTGAGGGTTCCAAATCATTTAAAACCGCACCTGAGACACGTGCGAAGGCCAAAGCGGCACGTGCGGCACGTAGTGAGCGCAATTGGTCTGAGTTCTGGGATTCACTGACCGACACAGAGCGCGATGCGCTCACGTGGCTAGTGGGTGAGGGTGTGCCCGCGAATGATTTTCTTTTGGACATGGCCGATAAGGTGCGGGCCAAACGTGATCTGACACCGAACATGCTCAATGGTGTTGTGAAGTGGTACGCGCCGGTTGCGAGACGTGCGGCCCAACATACCCAAGATCGCGTGGCATGTGCGGTGTCGTCCAAGTTCCAAAAGCTTGTGGACGCATTCAATGCGGCACGTGAGAGCGGCATCAAGAAGCCTATATTTAGGGCGGAAGGTGTCACAGTGACCATGGGCACCGGCCAGAAGTGGGGCGGGTTCATGTTTCTTGAGGGTGAATTCGGCCAGAAGCTTGGCACGATCACACCATCAGGTGAGTTGCGAGCACGTGCAGAGTGCACCGATGCGCACCGCGCCACACTGGATGCTATCGCGGATGATCCATTCACAGTGTCCAAGCAATACGGCAAACGCACTGGCAACTGTGGATGCTGTGGCCGTGAGCTAACCAATGCCCTGTCCATTGAATTGGGTATCGGTCCAATTTGTAGAGAGAAGTGGGGCTTCTAGGCCCCCAAGGAGTGAGTGATGATTAAGCCAAGTGTATTGTGTGATTTTGTGGACTATGTCGAATCGTTCTATGGTGACGGCGGGATTTATGACCATGAGCTAGGGTTTCATGTGACCCGTGAGCGCATTTGGTCTGCCACGTCAGCCCATCTCATGAGCTTGACGGCAGAGGGTTCTGACTTTGAGGGTGACACAGTGGACCGCGAGATGGTCCGCGATGTCATGATTGAACAGCACAAAGAAGAGGTGCGACTATGAAAAAAATTAATATCAGGGGTCTTGATATCCCAGTAAAAATTGAGTTTGAAATGATGTCCAAGGGTAAATATTGGATACAAAACTTTTGGGGTTGTCAGGTGCGCATGGAAAAATCCGACAATGCCATCGGATGGGGTGACCAGTGGTTCGTTGAGGTGTACCACAAACGGGGTACCAGTGACAGTGCGCGTGCGTGGGTTTCCACGTGCGCATTCCAACCGACTCGCCAAGCTTGCGTGGACTATTTATTGCGCATTGCGAAGGCTTCGCTTGAGGGTAAGCCAATCACCTTTAGACATCGCGTCATGCTTGACACTGAGGGTATGTGGGCCGGTAGAGCACTGCCGCATCCATATTTCAAAACAGTTCTACAACCAACCCGTAGGAGGGTAAACAATGACACATAAAATGTCAGATCAGGTACCGTTCGGCATTCGCTTCAAGATCACCGATTATGTGATCGGGGAGTGGATGGCGTATCAGGAATCCATCCATTCATCCCTTCCAGAGGATCTAGCGCAACGCTATCACAAGTTCATTGATCAATTGATCTTTGAGAAAAGTGTGAAGCCATCAACACTTGTTGATGTGGACGTGCTTTTAGCGTTTGGTGGAGATCTCAATAATCGTGCCCAAATTGACTATCGTGAGTGGCACGATCATGATCCCGCGATTGTGCTTGGCGGTAAACGTGCGGAGCATAGTCTGGGACGGCTCAAAGCCCACTTGGAAAAGTTGGGAATACCGCCCAAATGGTACTAGTCACCTGCCACAGCGTATCCACTGGGTGCGCTGTATCGGTCTGACTAGGCCGGTTATATTATCCACAAAACATAGGAAATAAACTTATGCCAAAAATTGATATGACACCCA
>CAKZNR010000239.1 GCA_937129725.1 uncultured Cellvibrionales bacterium
AGAGCCTGCGCCCGAACGCGCGGCCACTGCCCTCGCAGGCGGACGTGGCCCCGCTGGTGGCAGGCGTCAGCGACGACATCAAGGATGTGCTCAAAACCGTGCAGCAGGCGGCAAAGCCCGAACCGGTGGCCGCGCCCGCGCCCGTCGTGGTGGCCGATGCCGGAACCAAACGCGCGCCTGATGCTTCGGTCAAGCCGGTCACACGGCCCCGCGAAGTGGTGCTGGCCTCGACCTCGACGGCCGTGCGCGATACGCCAACGCCCTCCCGCAAGGCCGAAGTGGTCACCCGCATCTCTACCTCGGGCGGGCGGCACTGGGGCATCAACCTGGGCCGCTACCCGACCAGCTTTGACGCCGAAAAGGTGCTGTTGAAAACCGCCCTTGCCGAAACGGCAACGCTGGACGGCGCATTGCGCAAGGTGGTGCGCAGCAGCCGGGGGTTTGATGCGCATTTCATGGGCCTGACCCGGGACGGTGCCGACCTGGCCTGCCGCCGCCTTCTGGCCCGGCAAATGACCTGCTTCATGGTTGGCCCGGGCTGATCTTTCGGGGTGGCCTGAGGTCGAAGGCAGATTGGTGCGTGCGCTGGAGCGGTCATTGGGGCTGGGTGCAGAAAAGGTCGGGTGTGAGCCATAGTACCGAATGCTGCGGCTTTCGTGAATGTCCAGTTTGACGAAGCCCATCGTACCTTCCAATCACCTTGGGAAATTGGCATACAAGAGTGCCGGCCGATGGGCCGTGCGTTCCACCAGCTAATCTAGCAATGTCGAGTTAGGTAAAGTCATAGAATGTCGATGTTTTCGATGCGAACAAGCTTTTCAGATTTTCTTGTCCGAAGCATCAAGACAATTCCGTACTTATCGGTGACGATTGGCCCTTTATTTTTCTGCATTGGCATGTGGATAAGTTACTCTACTGCCAATTTTTCAAGTAATTCGATCCCAGTAAAGGCTCTGGTCGTTACAGTGGAAGAACGTCGCGGAGACAATGGGATGGTCTACAGACCGACCTTCGAAGCAGCGCCCAACGGAAATAGAATTCAGTATGTTGGAAACACGTGGGTGGCACCAAAACCGCATGAAGCCGGAGACACCGTCTCTGCTTACTATGATCAAGCATCAGGCGTAATCCGCAGTGACGTGATGCTGAAGCAGTTTCGGTCCAT
>CAKZNR010000240.1 GCA_937129725.1 uncultured Cellvibrionales bacterium
CACAATTCATAGGGCTTGTTCTCTCTTTTTTCATAATTTTTCGTTTCCCTCTGAGCTGTTTAATTTCATTTATGTCAACAAGATCAGCGTTCTCCCCGTGATGCCGATATTTTTGAGTCGAATATTTGACCCCCTGATGTTTAGTAGCAGCATGGTTGAAAAAATCACCATGAACAGCGCTACGCCAACAATTGCGCCTACAAACGGGCCCAATGCCGAACTGTACAGCCCCACCACCTGACCACCAAAGGCGGTTGCGCTGTTCTCTGGCGCAATTCCCTGCGCAAATAGCAGGCCGGCACCCATCAGCAGAAAACATAGCGCCATGATTACCGTGCCCATGTAACCGATATCGAAATCCAGCGTGATATCTGCAAGATTTACCGACTCCCCGGCCCGAGCACGCGCTTTAATCCAAAGCGAATGCATTATCGATAGGTCCATTCCCGCCGGCATCAAACCCACCAAGGCAACCACAAACATAAAGGCAACTGCGTCAAACGCCGGAGCCGCTTCGGGCCATAGCGACCAGGGCACCTGAGGTAAAATCAGAATGGTTGAAATCAGCGTCGCAATAGTCACCAGGACCACGCAGAATTTTGTTATGCGCTCTGCAATTCGGTACCCACCCGTGTAGATCAGCACAAAGGTCAGAATAATCAGCGCAATAGCTGAGGGTATTCCCGGAATGTTTAGGCCAAACGCGGCGTTGGCAATTCCAGCGGTGGTTATGCCTACCGCTGCGACAATGGCTGATTGGGTAGCAAACAAAGCCAAGCCCAATACCACAGCAATCCATTTGCCCTGTCGGGCGTAGCACTCGACCAGGCTCATGCCGGTTACCGCGGCGAAATGCGGGCCAAATCGAAAAGCGGGGTATTTGGCGATATTGGCCAACAGCACTACAACTAAAAGCCCCAGACCGTATACGGCACCTGCCCGCGTCGATTGCACCGTGTGCGACAAACCGATTGCCGCGCCGGCGAAGAGCAGGCCCGGACCAAGCTTCGCCCAAAGGTTATCCTTTTGCATTATGCCCCCAATAGTTTTCTTTTCCTGCCCCCGGCAGGCGATGCGGAATTACAGCAGGGTTAAAGGCTGGAGTACAGCCCGGATTGCGGCGCTACACTATGGCCACATGAAATCAGGAGATACCAACAAATGAGCCACCCTCTCGCTCGGGACCCCGCCAGTTTTGCCACGCTTTTTATTCAGGCCCGTTCGCAAAGGGCGTTTCGGGATCAGGCTATTGATCCCGCCGTACTGGAGTCGGTTTACGACCTGGCCAAATGGGGCCCCACCAGCATGAACTGCTGCCCGGCGCGATTTGTGTTTGTTACCAGCGATGAAGCGCGCGACAGGTTGGCCGAATGCGCCATGGAGGGCAACCGCGAGCGCATTCGCAGCGCGCCGGCCACGGTGATTATCGCCACCGACAGTAACTGGTACGAGCAACTACCGGTGTTGGCGCCACACATGCAGGGGGCGCGCGACCGTTTTGCCGGCAACCCAGAATTGGCCGAAACCAACGGCTTTCGCAATGGCACCCTGCAGGGCGCCTACCTGATGATCGCGGCGCGTGCCCACGGGCTGGATCTTGCGCCCATGTCAGGGTTTGACGCCGGCAAGGTGAACCAGGCTTTTTTCGCCGAAGGCACCGAAATGGAATCATGGCAAGCCAACTGGATTTGCTGCATGGGCTATGGCGACCACGAAAAGCTGCATCCACGCGCACCGCGTATGGCGTTTGAAGAAGCCTGCCGAGTCGCGTGAGCCCCCGGAGCCTTCCCATGAAAATTCCTGACAACTGGTCGCAAACCCCGGATGGTAAAAAACTGAGGCGCACAATAGCGTTTCGTGACTTTCGAGGCGCTTTCGCCTTTATGAGCCGGGTGGCAGGCATTGCCGAGGAGCTCAACCATCACCCCGACTGGAGCAACAGCTACAACCGGGTGGATATCGAGTTAACCAGCCATGATGAGGGTGGCCTTACCGAGCGGGACATCGAGCTGGCAGAGGCCATCAACCGGGTGCTGTCGGATATGCGTGCCGAATTGCAGCCGAGTAAGGCCGCTCCATAGAGCTGACACTTCATCCGAGGTAAGTGTCTGACCCTTCTTGGGAGTAAGTGTCTGACCCCGACAGGGGTCAGATGCTGGCGGGCTGTTTCGGGTTGAAAGTGTCTGACCCCCAAAGGGGTCAGATGCTGCTGGCTGTTTCGGGGTGAAAGTGTCTGACCCCGACAGGGGTCAGATGCTGGCGGACTTTACTCCGGTAGATGCTTCCCTTTCAGCATCAGACCCCCGCTTCGCGGGGAGTCTGACACTTCATCCAAGGCAAGTGCCTGCTAGCGGGCTACCAAAGCCCCGAAATATCGGGCACTCATCATTTGGCGATGGAAAGCGCCTGCACGTTGGTGTATTCCTTCAGGCCTTCCACACCAAACTCCACACCGATGCCAGAGCACTTCATGCCGCCCATGGGCATGGTGGGGTTCAGCACTGCATGGCGATTCACCCAGCAGGTGCCGGCCTGCATACGCAGGGCCACTGCTTTGGCCGCCTCAACGTCGTTCGACCAGGCCGATGCACCCAAACCCACTTCCAGGCTGTTGGCCTGCTCAATGGCATCTTCCAAATCTGAGTATTTGATAATGGGCAAGGCGGTTCCGAATTGCTCTTCGGCTACAAGGCGCATATCGGGTGTGGCATCGGCTACCAGTGTTAGCGGGTAAAAATAGCCCGGCCCACCGGTGGGCTCGCCACCACAAAGCACGCGCCCACCCTTGGCTTTGGCGTCTTCCACAAAGCCCTCGACCTTTTTCAACGCCGCTTGATTGATCAACGGCCCTTGGGTCACGCCCGCATCCATGCCATTTCCAAGTTTCAGCGCGCGGGTTTTCTCAACCAGTTTCGCCACGAATTCATCATGCACACCTGCCTGCACAAAAATACGATTGGCGCAAACGCAGGTCTGACCAGAATTGCGAAACTTAGAG
>CAKZNR010000241.1 GCA_937129725.1 uncultured Cellvibrionales bacterium
GTGCGGAAATGGCGGTCCATCGCTGCGGCGCCGGACAGGAACTGGCGGAAATTCTCGGCGCCGATGGCAATCATGATTGGCAGGCCAACCGGCCCCCAGAGCGAATAGCGCCCGCCAACCCAGTCGCGAAAAAACAGCAAATTTGCTTCGGGTACGCCCCACTTCATGGCATTTTCCGGTGAAGCCGTCACGCCAATAAGCTGGTTTCCCAGTTGATCCCTGGACTTTCCGGTTTGCTGCTCCATCCAGCCCACCAGGCTGTTGGCGTTCAGCAGGGTTTCCTGGGTTGTGAAGGTTTTGCTGGCGACAATAATCAGGGTGGTTTCGGCATCCAGCTGCTGTTGCAACTGCTTTACTTCGGCGCCATCCACATTGGACAGGAAGTGAAACTCGATATCCGGGTGGGCAAACTCGCGCAGGGCAGTGCATACCATGCGTGGGCCTAGATCACTGCCGCCGATGCCAATATTGACCACCTGACGAATGGGCTTGCCGGTACAGCCCGTCCAGCTGCCATCCCTAAGTGCGTCGCAAATGCGCTTCATGCTGTGCAGCTGTTGTTGCACAAACTCCTCTACATTTTCACCATCCACCTGCAAATCGCTGCCGGTGGAATCCCTCAGAGCCGTGTGCAGCACGGCGCGCCCTTCGGTCAGGTTCAGCCGTTCGCCGCTGAACATCAGCTCGATAGCCTGGAACAGAGGGCTCTGGTTGGCCAGGTCGATTAGCTGATCCAGCACCGCCTTGCTGGCTGTGCTTTTGGAGAAGTCATAGTGGATGCCGCAGGCATCGATACTGAAATCCTGCAACCGGCGCGGTTCTTTCTGGAACAGTTCGGCAATGGCAGGTTGATGTTCCTGGCTCAGGGCTTTCAGGCAAGACCAGGCAATACTGGCTGATGGCTGGTACTTCTTGTTCATTTCGGATCCGGTGGCAGGCAGGCTTAAAGCCTAACTTTTGTAAAAATATTACACAAGGCGGGGCTGCCTTGTGATTTTGCTTTGTCGCCCCAATTTCAACTTGTAGAGAAGGCTTGCCATTTGTGGCGCGCTAATTAAGCTTGTGCTCCGCACTGACCAGACACTTCCGGAAACTACCAATTGAATATGGCAACTCCTCAAAGCATGGGCGATGCTCTGACTCATGCGCTGCAGCTTCGCGACCAAAGGCGCCCACTGGATGGCGCCGAGAAGCAGGCGGTTGCCGACCGCATAAAGCAGCAGTTGAAGCAGCATGACGCAACACTGGTGGCTCATTACTATACCGCTCCCGAAATTCAGGCGCTTGCCGAAGAGACGGGTGGCTGTGTTTCAGATTCGCTGGAAATGGCGCGTTTTGGAAGTGAATCACCGGCGTCCACCCTGATTGTTTGTGGCGTGAGATTTATGGGGGAAACGGCAAAAATTCTCAGCCCCGATAAACAGGTATTGATGCCAGAGTTGGAGGCAACCTGTTCGCTCGATCTGGGCTGCCCAGCCGAAAAGTTCGCCAACTTTTGTGACCAGCACCCAGACCGCACGGTGGTGGTTTACGCCAACACCAACGCCGCTGTGAAAGCGCGCGCCGACTACGTGGTGACTTCCAGTATCGCTGTTGACCTGGTTCAGCACCTGCACGACCAGGGCAAGAAGGTACTCTGGGCACCCGATCGCTACCTGGGTAGTTATGTTCAGAAGCAAACCGATGCCGACATGGTGCTGTGGGACAGCAGTTGCATTGTTCATGAAGAGTTCAAAAGCCAGCGCATACGCGAAATGCAACACCTCTACCCGGATGCCGCGGTTCTGGTGCATCCGGAAAGCCCACAGTCGGTGATCGAGCTGGCTGATGCGGTGGGTTCTACCTCGCAGCTGATTCAAGCAGCCAGGGATTTGCCCCATTCACAGCTGATTGTGGCAACCGATCAGGGCATCTTCTACAAAATGCAGCAGCAGGTACCGCACAAGGAACTGATTATTGCGCCGACGGCGGGGCAGGGCGCCACTTGCTGTTCCTGTGCCAACTGTCCCTGGATGGCCATGAATAGTCTCGATGCACTGGATGCCCTGTTTGGCCGTATGCAGCACAACCAGATCGAGGTTGATTCAGAAGTTGCCAGGGGAGCGCAGCGTTCTCTGAACCGAATGTTGGAGTTTTCAGCTCGCCTCCGCGCCGGCGAGATATAGCCCGGCTGCTTACAGATCCAGCTGGTTGGCGCGTATTCGCTCCACTTCCCGAATTCGCTCGTCGAGAACCGACTGCTCAATTGGCTGGTCGCCCAACTCGCGCTTGGCCAATCGAAAGTGTTCCGTTGCCTGGGTGAAATGGCCCACCAGCAAGAAATACTCGGCGCGCGCCAGGTGCAGCTGGTAGATATTGCCGGCCAAACCCCAGGTCTCGGCCAGTTCATACCAAACCAGTGGGTCTTTCGGTCGCTGCTTGCTTTGCGCCGCGAGTATTTCGGCCGCCTGTTCGAATCGGTTTAACCGGTTTAGTACCTCGACTTTCAGCATGGCCAATACATGCCGGCCAAAATTGGTTTGCGGAAGTTTGTCGAGGTATTCGAGGGCGGCTGCCGGTTGGCCGCTTTTTAGCAAAATATCTGCGTACAGGTGCTGAAATAACAGCCGCTCGGGGTGCTTTTGCAGTAGCCCGGTAACCAGCTGAAGGGCTTCATCGAACTTGCGTGTGCCGCTCAAAGCCATGGCATAGCCGTACTGATTGGTCAGGGATTCGGGGTTGAACCGATAGCGCGATGACCAGTTTCGTTCGGCCAATTCCGGTGTTTCAGCTACCTGAACCTTGATCCGTGTAGCGTAAAAGGGAAAGTCGGGGTTGGCAGGATAAATTCGGCGCGGGTAGCGGTTTGCCCGCGTCTCCGCATCGACCACCCGGCTTTGCGGCAATGGGTGGGTAAGCAAATATTCCGGCGCCAAGGTGCCGGTAAAACGGGTGGCCTCCAGCATTCGTTCGAACATCCGAACCGTGCCGTGGGGATCCATGCCTGCGCGTGCCAGTGTGTCCTGGCCGATACGGTCTGCTTCAACCTCGTTTTGCCGCGAGTAGCGCAGCCGCGAGTCCAGAGCCAGCCCCTGTGATACCGACATCATGGCCATGGCTGCATCGCCGCCGGTGGTTGCCGCCAACACTACAGATGCCAGCAATCCGGCCAGCATACCGAGAGAGCCGGCCTTCTGTTCGGCAACGCTGCGCGAGAAGTGTCGCTGGCTTAAGTGGGCAATTTCGTGGGCGATTACCGAGGCCAGTTCATCTTCTAACTCAGCCCGCAGCAACAGTCCGGTATGTATTCCAATTACCCCCCCTGGCACGGCAAAAGCGTTCATGCTGGGGTTGTCTACCACCACTACCTTTAGTTCAACCTTGTCCAGCGTGCTAAAGGGCGCCAGGCGCCTCACCAGCTGTTCTATGTAATTTTGTACCAGAACATCGCGGTACAGGGGTGTTTGTCGGTAGTAGCCGCGCAGCCACGACTCGCCCAGCTGCCTTTCCTGTTCAAGGGAAATGGCTGTGCTGGATGCCTGACCGAGACTGGGTAAATCGAAATCGCGCAGCTGAGCCTGTGCGGCCGCGGGTATGCCGAGAGCAAGTACCCATATCTGCAGCATAACCAGCAGTTTGGATGTACTAACTGAACGGTGCGCCGGGTGGCGAAATAGCGTCATGTTGCCTGAAACGTAGGTATCTTAAATTGGGACGCCTAACTTAGCGGATAGTTCGCGCTTTGGCACCCATATGTCCAGGAATTATTTTTTGTAATAAAATGACATTAGTATGCACAAGCGGATTTGTCTTTCATCTGCCGCTAATCTACTCTGCACCCCATAAAGCAGGAAAAGAATCGACCCTGGGGTGTAAAGGCATATCAGACGGGTACAACAACCCGACCAAAAACGGGAAAGACTGTTTTTTTGCCTGTTAGCAAGTGCCAACCGCGAATGCCAGATGGCTATCATAAAAACACATTGAGGAGCCTTGTGTGTCTGAAGATCAGGATACTCTTGAACTGAATGAATGGCGCGAAGCGCTGGATTCACTAATCAAACACGGCGGCAAGGATCGCGCCCAGGAGTTGTTGGCGCAACTTGCCTCCCACGCCAGCGGGCAGGGCGTAAAACCGCCCAGCTCGGTTACCACTCCCTACCGCAATACTATCCCGGTCAGCGAAGAGCAGCCCATGCCGGGCGACCTGTTTACCGAACGCAAAATTCGTTCCCTGATTCGATGGAATGCTTTGGCGATGGTGATGCGCACCAACACAGACGATAGCAGCCTGGGGGGCCATATCTCCTCATTTGCCAGTTCGGCCACTCTCTACGAGATAGGTTTGAACCACTTTTTCAAGGGTCCCGACTCCCCCGGCGGCGGCGACCTGATTCTTTTCCAGGGGCATTCGGCTCCCGGCATGTACGCGCGTTCCTACCTGGAAGGGCGCCTCACCGAAGAGCAGCTGGTCAATTTCCGCCGCGAAGTCGACGGCAAGGGCCTGTCTTCTTACCCTCACCCCTGGTTGATGCCCGATTACTGGCAGTTTCCCACTGTTTCCATGGGGCTGGGCCCGCTGCAAGCCATTTACCTGGCTCATGTCATGAAGTATCAGCAGCAGCGCGGCCTGGTGGAAAGCAATGATCGTCATATATGGGCGTTTCTGGGTGACGGCGAAACCGACGAGCCGGAATCATTAGGCGCCATTGCCCTGGCTGGCCGCGAGAAGCTCGATAACCTGATTTTTGTTATCAACTGCAACCTGCAGCGTCTGGACGGCCCGGTGCGCGGCAACGGCAAAATTATCCAGGAACTGGAAGGCGTTTTCCGCGGTGCCGGCTGGAATGTCATCAAGGTTATCTGGGGTCGCCATTGGGACCCCCTGTTCCAGGCCGATAGGAAAGGCCTGCTGCAGAAGTTTATGGACGAGTGCGTCGACGGCGAATACCAGAATTTCAAGAACAACGGCGGCGGCTTCGTTCGTGAGCACATGTTCGGCAAAGACCCCGAGCTGGCAAAAATGGTGGAGCATTTGTCCGACGACGACATTGCGCGACTGAATCGCGGCGGGCACGACCCCTTCAAGGTGTATGCGGCCTACTACGCAGCGGTGCACCACAAGGGTCAGCCTACCGTGATCCTCGCCAAAACCGTAAAAGGCTATGGTATGGGGTCGGCTGGCCAGGCGGCCAACGACACCCACTCCATCAAAAAGCTTGATGTCGAGGGCCTGAAGACATTCCGCGACCGCTTTGGTATTCCCATCAAGGACGAAGACCTCAGCAAGGTGCCTTTCTACCGGCCGCCCGAAGACAGTCCGGAAATGCGCTACCTGATGGAGCGTCGCGAGCAACTGGGTGGGCCGCTGCCCTACCGGCACAATGAGGTTGAGCTGCTGGAAACGCCGGCACTGGAAACTTTCGCCAAGCAAATGGAAGACACCGGTAAGCGCGAAATTTCTTCCACCATGGCCTTTGTGCGAATTCTCAGCAACCTGGTGAAAGACAAGAGTATTGGCAAGCGTGTAGTACCCATCGTGCCGGACGAGGCCCGCACCTTTGGTATGGAAGGCATGTTCCGCCAGCTTGGGATCTATTCTTCAGTGGGGCAGAAGTACGAACCGGTCGACCGCGACCAGATCATGTACTACAAGGAATCGGAAGACGGCCAGATACTGGAAGAGGGCATCAACGAAGCTGGTGCCATGTCAGCCTGGATCGCTGCAGCAACCAGCTACAGCCACAGCCGGGCTTCCATGATTCCTTTTTATGTCTACTACTCGATGTTTGGTTTTCAGCGTATTGGCGATCTGGCCTGGGCTGCCGGCGACCTGCAGGCGCGCGGCTTCCTGATTGGTGCAACGGCTGGTCGCACAACCCTGAATGGCGAAGGCCTGCAGCATCAGGACGGTCACTCGCACCTGATGGCGGGCACCATTCCCAACTGTCGCTCCTACGACCCTACCTACAGTTTCGAGCTGGCGGTAATTGTCCAGCACGGTGTGGAGTGCATGTACGGTAAAGGCGAAAACTGCTTTTACTACATCACCACCATGAACGAGAACTACCACCACCCGGCCATGCCAAAAGGTGCCGAGGAAGGCATTATCAAAGGGATATACCAGCTGGATAAAGCTGGTCGTGGTAAGGGTGAGCGGGTTCAGCTGATGGGCTCGGGCACAATTCTCACTGAGGTTCGCAAGGCCGCTGGAATGCTCAAAGAGGACTGGGGTATCCAGTCGGACGTGTGGAGTGTAACTTCGGTGAACGAGCTGTTCCGCGAGGCCGCCGCTGCCGACCGCTGGAACATGTTGCACCCGGACAAAAAGGCAAAAGTTCCCTATCTCACCAAAGTTCTTGAAAAGGCAGAAGGCCCCAAGGTGATGGCAACGGATTACATTCGCACCCACAGCGAACAGTTGCGTAAGTATGTGCCAGGCACCTTTAAAGTGCTGGGTACTGACGGTTTTGGCCGCAGCGATACCCGCGCCAAGCTGAGAGAGTTATTCGAGGTTGATGCGCGCTACGTGGTAATTGCAGCGCTGGATGCGCTTCGGGAGGAGGGCAAGTTGGATGCCACGGTGGTTAAGCAGGCCATCGACAAGTACGGCATCGACGCCGATAAAACCTTTTCCCTGTACGCCTGAGCACTGGATCAAGGAGACGTAACACGTGTCAAACAGTCAAATTAAGGTCCCTGATATCGGTGCAGACAGTGCCGAGGTGATTGAAGTACTCATTTCTGAAGGCGACAGCATTGAAGCCGAGCAGTCGGTTATTGTGCTGGAATCGGACAAGGCCTCAATGGAAGTCCCGGCGCCAGCGGCGGGTAAAGTAGGAAAAATTTCTGTCAAGGTGGGCGACCAGGTGGCCGAGGGCGATCTGATCGCCGAGCACGAAAGCGCAGAAGGGGAAGCGGC
>CAKZNR010000242.1 GCA_937129725.1 uncultured Cellvibrionales bacterium
CAAACAGCAGAGCACCAGCTCGGCATCGAGAGAAGTTCAGTTTAGGTGGTGAGAAAAATGGTCGGGGTAGAGAGATTACTCGGCGCAAGCGCCTCGGCCTTCGGTCCAGCTCGTTTCACTCGCTGTTCAAAATCGCTTCGCAATTTTGTCGAACTCGGGAGTTCTCATCTCTTGCAAACAGCAGAGCACCAGCTCGGCATCGAGAGAAGTTCAGTTTAGGTGGTGAGAAAAATGGTCGGGGTAGAGAGATTCGAACTCCCGACATCCTGCTCCCAAAGCAGGCGCGCTACCAGACTGCGCTATACCCCGACATGCTTGATTAAGCGGGCGAGATCATACTTGCCGGTCGGCAGGTGGTCAATCGGATGACTCCTATTTATCACTGGTACGGATTCGCTGCCTAGCGGTTTTTGCATGGATAGGGGTCCCTGTAGGGAAATTGAAAGCCTGAAACTCGGCCTTGGAGCTGCCGAGACGCACAGCAAAAAGCCCGATCAGCGTCGGAGGTGTCTGAGCGCGGTACGTTTTGCGCGCAAGCGAGTTCGCCGGCGCCAGGCTTTTTCTGGCATCGCAGGGAAGCCGCAGGCCAGCGGAACCGTTTCGGTTTCGGGCTTTCGATTTTCATGTATTGGTTGGCGCTCTGAAAGCGACCGATGCACAACAAATCCGAACAAAATCCGGTTTGCCCTGATGGCTTCTTCGGCATACAATTCGCGCCCTCCATTGAAGCCCGCCGGGGCGGCTTGGAACAACGTATCGGGCGCCCGTAGCTCAACTGGATAGAGCAACGGCCTTCTAAGCCGTAGGTTGTAGGTTCGAGCCCTACCGGGCGCGCCAAGCCCGGCAAACAGAATAATGGTGGCTGTAGCTCAGTTGGTAGAGCACAGGATTGTGATTCCTGATGTCGCGGGTTCAATCCCCGTCAGCCACCCCATTTTTTTAATTCCGCAAATCTCCAAGGTGCCATGGATGTGCTGCCCGCTTTGCCAGTCCAGTCAGACATATCGCTTTCATTTGGACAACAGCAGGGAATATCTGCGTTGTCGGCGTTGCGAACTAGTATTCGTACCCAAAAGTTTTCATCTCGATGCCACAAGCGAACGTGCCTATTACGGCCTGCATCAAAACTCTCCACAGGACGAAGGCTACCGCCGCTTTCTTAACCGCCTGGCTGGCCCCCTGTCGAAACACCTCGAAACGCAAAGCGAAGGATTGGATTTTGGCTGTGGTCCGGGGCCCACTTTGTCGGTAATGCTGGAAGAGATGGGGCACAGGGTATCCCTATACGATCCTTTTTTTGCTGATCATCCTGAGGTGCTTGAGCGCTGCTACGATTTCGTTACCTGCACCGAGGTGCTGGAGCATCTGGCCAGCCCCTATAAGGTGCTGTGCAAGTTGCGCAGCCTGATTCGTCCAGGCGGCTATCTGGGTATTATGACCAAGCGCACTCCGCCGGCAGAGCAATTTGGCAGCTGGCACTATATTAAAGATCCCACGCACGTTTGCTTCTGGAGTGATGCCACATTTATCTGGCTGGCTAACCAGATGGGGTTTGGCTCGCCCGACTTCATATCAGGAGACACCCTGATCCTTCACGTACCGCACCTTCAGGGCTAAAGTTTAAACAGCATTGAGAGCGGCGCTGCACTGTGGCAAAATCGCGCCCCTTCGCCCGACCGTGGGCGATCTATTACCAGGCAATATTGCGAAAGTGGCGGAACTGGTAGACGCGCTGGATTTAGGTTCCAGTGGGGCAACCCGTGAGAGTTCGAGTCTCTCCTTTCGCACCAGGTTTCTGAAGCAGAGCCGGCAGGCCTGCTTAACACACAGTGAAGACTACCGAGGATCCCAGATGAAGGTCTCCGTAACCGAAGCCGACGGCCTTGAGCGCCGAATGACGGTTGAAATTCCAGCAGAACAAATTGAAACCGAGGTGGAGAAGCGCTTAAAGGACGCTGCCAAACGCGTCAAGATAGACGGCTTCCGCTCTGGCAAGGCCCCCATGAACGTGGTTCGGCAGCGCTACGGGGTAGGCGTGCGCCAGGAAGTACTGGGAGAACTGATTAACAAAACCTACGGCGAAGCTTTGCAGCGCGAAGAAATCAGTCCTGCAGGTCAGCCCACCATTGAACCGGCGGAAGGCGGCGACACGGGCGAGGGCTGCTTTTCATACACCGCGGTGTTCGAGGTGTACCCCGAAGTAACCCTGGCGCCATTCAAAAAACTGAAAATCGAGCAAACCACGGCCAGCGTCAGTGAAGAAGACGTGCAGGAGATGATTCAAAGCCTGCGCGATCAGAACGCCGAATGGAAAGAAGTCGATCGAGCTTGCGCTGAAGGCGACCAGGTGGAAGTTGATTTCCTGGGCAAGCTTGATGGCGAACCCTTCGAGGGTGGCTCGGCAGAAAAGCAAAATCTTGAGCTGGGCAGTGGTCGTATGATCCCGGGCTTCGAAGACGGCATTGTTGGAATGAAAGCCGGCGAGGACAAAACCATCAAGGTAAGCTTCCCGGAAGACTACCAGGCCGAGCACCTGGCCGGTAAAGAAGCCGAGTTCGATATTCACCTGCACGCTGTAAAAGAGAAAGAGCAGGCCGAGCTGAATGACGAGTTCTTCGCAAAATTTGGCGTGGAAGAGGGCGGAATAGACGCCTTCACCGCCGAAGTGAAGAAGAATATGGAGCGAGAGCTCGAAGGATCACTCGAGCAGCTGAACAAATCAGCGGTAATGGAACAACTGGCGGAGGCCAATGAACTGCAGGTTCCCTCGGCACTGGTTAAAGACGAGTTGCAGCGCCTGAAGCAGGAAATGCTGCAGCAGTATGGCCAGGGTCAGGATATTGACCTGTCCAACATTCCCGACGACCCCTTCGCCGAAAATGCTGAAAAGCGCGTGCGCCTGGGGCTGCTGGTTTCTGAAGTGATCAAAACTTCTTCACTGGCTGCGGATGAGGATGCCGTGAAAGCAGAAATCTCTCGTATTGCTTCAACCTACGAACAGTCGGAAGAGGTCGAGAACTACTACCTGCAAAACAAGGAAATGCTGCAGGGCGTGCAAATGAAGGTACTGGAAGATCAGGTTGTGGCTCATATTCTTGAGCAGGCCAAGGTTTCCGATGCCAGCAAGAGCTACAAAGAAGTAATGGCCAGCAGGAGTGCCGGCTAAGGGCTTCGTGCCATAATGCAGGCATAAACCAGTTTTCGGAGGCGTTGATGGGATCGGATGATTTAAGTCCAAAGGGGTTGGGGCTTGTCCCAATTGTTGTCGAGCAGTCTGCGCGCGGCGAGCGCTCCTACGACATATACTCTCGCCTGTTGCGAGAGCGGGTTATTTTCCTGGTGGGCCCGGTGGATGACCACACGGCCAACCTGGTAGTGGCGCAGCTTCTGTTCCTGGAAGCGGAAAACCCCGACAAGGACGTACATCTGTACATCAACAGCCCCGGTGGCTCGGTTACCGCGGGCATGTCGATCTACGACACCATGCAGTTCATCAAGCCGGACGTCAGTACCATGTGCATTGGCCAAGCCTGCAGTATGGGCGCGTTCCTGCTAACCGCAGGCACGGCGGGGAAACGCTTTTGCTTGCCAAACTCCCGCACTATGATTCACCAGCCAAGCGGCGGTGCGCAGGGCCAGGCTTCGGATATTCAAATCCAGGCCCAGGAAATTCTGAAAATGCGCGCGCGGCTGAACGAACTAATGGCCGGTCATACCGGCCAACCGCTGGAAACCATCGAGCGGGATACCGAGCGTGACACCTTCATGAGCGCTGAGGAATCCAAGGCCTACGGGCTTATCGATGAGGTAATAGAGCGTCGTTAACGCTTTACTCACCGATTTTTATTGGGTAACGTCAAATTGACCAAAGCCCATCCAACCGGAGCCCCTCTATATGTCCGATAACGACCGGAACGGCGAAGACAACAAACTGCTGTATTGCTCTTTCTGTGGCAAAAGCCAGCATGACGTCAAGAAGTTGATCGCCGGGCCTTCCGTGTTTATCTGTGACGAGTGTGTCGACCTGTGCAACGACATCATTCGCGAGGAAATTGAAGAAAGCGCTGCGGAAGAGGGCGAAACCAGTCTGCCTACCCCGCGCGAAATTCGCGAAAAGCTCGACGAGTATGTAATTGGTCAGCAACAGGCTAAAAAAGTGCTGTCCGTGGCGGTATACAACCACTACAAACGCCAGCGCTCCCCTGCGGCGAAAAACCAGGAAAAGGTAGAGCTCAGCAAAAGTAATATCCTGCTGATTGGCCCCACCGGCTGCGGTAAAACCCTGCTGGCTGAAACCCTTGCGCGCTTGCTTAACGTGCCCTTCACCATTGCCGATGCCACCACCCTGACAGAAGCAGGTTACGTGGGCGAAGACGTTGAAAACATCATTCAGAAGCTTCTGCAGAAGTGCGATTACGACGTCGAGAAAGCGCAGCAGGGCATTGTGTACATCGATGAGATCGACAAGATTTCACGCAAATCTGACAACCCCAGCATTACCCGCGATGTGTCGGGCGAGGGTGTGCAGCAGGCGCTACTGAAACTAATCGAGGGGACCGTGGCGTCGGTACCTCCCCAGGGTGGCCGAAAGCATCCGCAGCAAGAGTTTTTGCAGGTGGATACCGGCAACATCCTGTTTATCTGTGGCGGCGCCTTTGCCGGTTTGGACAAGGTAATTCGCGATCGAACCGAAAAAAGCGGCATTGGTTTTTCAGCCCAGGTTCGAAGCAAGGAAGAAAACGCCAGCCTGGGTGAAATGTTCAAGCGGGTCGAGCCCGAAGACCTGATTCACTACGGTCTTATTCCCGAGTTCATTGGCCGTTTGCCAGTAATCGCCACGCTGGAAGAGCTTTCCGAGCAGGCACTGATCCAAATTCTCACCGAGCCTAAAAACTCGCTGACCCGTCAGTACGAGTACCTGTTTGACATGGAAGGTGTGGAAATCGATTTTCGCCCGGAGGCGCTTCAAGCCGTTGCGCGCAAAGCGCTCGAACGAAAAACCGGTGCCCGCGGCCTGCGTTCCATTCTCGAAAACGTGCTTCTCGACACCATGTACCAGATCCCCTCGCTTCCCAGCGTCAGCAAGGTGGTGATTGATGCGTCCGTGATTAACGGCGAATCCGACCCCATGCTGGTGTACGAAAGCAGCGAACAGCCCACCGGCTCGGAAGATTAATTTCCTGGAATGCGGCCTGGTTCGCCTTGCGAACCTGGGTCGTGTCCCCATATTTGTCACAAATAGACCGAGAGTTGTATTTGTATGACTGAAACTGCTTCAACAGCCAGCCCAACCAACAGCGATCTTCCGCTCATCCCCTTGCGCGATGTGGTGGTGTACCCGCAAATGGTGATACCCCTGTTTGTTGGCCGACAGCGCTCGGTTTCGGCAATAAAGGCGGCCGCGGGTGGCAATAAGCAGATCCTGTTGGTGGCGCAGCACGAAGCAGACGACGATGATCCCGCCATCGATAAGCTATATGAGGTTGGTACGCTGGCGCACATTCTTCAGTATCTGAAGTTGCCCGATGGCACCCTGAAGATATTGGTAGAGGGCCAGGAGCGAGTGCTTCTGTCTGATATCAAGGACGCCGAGCAGGGATACTGGGTTGGCCAGTACCGTGTGTTGAATCAGGAGCAAGCCGACAGCAAAGAAACTGAGAGCTTGCTGGCTACCCTGCGGCGCGAGCTGGACGAATACGCTTCGTCCAGTAAAAAGCTCCCCAAAGAAGTGCTGGCCAGTTTGCAAGACATCAAGGATTTGGCCGTGCTGGCTGACAGCATTGCCATGCATATGCCGTTTGATCTTGAAACCAAGCAACAAATTCTTGAGCTCGTCGATGTAAAAGAACGAGTAAACAGTCTGCTTGAATTGATCGATTCGGAAATGGATTTGCAGCGGGTGGAAAAACGCATTCGCTCGCGCGTTAAGAAGCAAATGGAAAAGAGCCAGCGCGAGTACTATCTGAACGAGCAGATGAAGGCGATCCAGAAAGAACTGGGCGACATAGATGGCGACGCCAACGAGTTTTCCCAACTGGAAAGCAAGATTGAAGAGGCCAAGATGCCTCAGAAAGCTCGTGAGAAGATCGATTCCGAGCTGGGCAAGCTGAAAATGATGTCACCCATGTCGGCCGAGGCATCGGTGATTCGCAATTACATCGACTGGATGGTGGGTGTGCCCTGGTCGAAGCGAACCCGGGTGAAGCACGATTTGGAACGCGCCGAAAAACTGCTTGAGCGAGACCATTACGGCCTGGAGGAGGTGAAGGAGCGCATTCTCGAGTTTCTGGCGGTGCAAAAGCGGGTGCGCAAGTTGAAAGGCCCCATTCTGTGCCTGGTTGGTCCGCCCGGTGTGGGTAAAACCTCCCTCGGCGAAAGCATTGCCAAGGCAACCAATCGCGAGTTTGTGCGTATGTCGCTGGGCGGCGTGCGTGACGAAGCAGAAATTCGTGGCCATCGCCGCACCTACATTGGCTCTATGCCCGGAAAAATCGTTCAGAAGTTGCAGAAAACCGGCGTGAAGAACCCCCTGTTTCTGCTTGATGAAATCGACAAGATGGGCATGGACTACCGAGGCGACCCGGCTTCCGCTCTGCTGGAGGTGCTCGACCCCGAGCAGAATTCCACCTTTGCCGACCACTATCTGGAAGTAGATTTTGATCTGTCGGAAATCATGTTTGTTTGCACGGCAAACTCCATGAATATTCCTGGCCCGCTACTGGACCGAATGGAAGTGATTCGTATCCCTGGCTACACCGAAGACGAAAAAGTCGCCATTGCGGAACGCTATCTGCTTCCCAAACAAATTAAGGCGAACGGGCTGAAAAAGGGTGAGCTGGACTTAACCGACGAGCTGATACGCAAAACCATACGCGAATACACCCGCGAAGCGGGTGTGCGTGGGCTCGAACGGGAACTGGCCAAGGTATGCCGCAAGGTTGTTACGCAAAACACCAAGCTGAAAAAGCCGATTGCCC
This sequence comes from uncultured Cellvibrionales bacterium, assembly GCA_937129725.1. Classification (GTDB taxonomy): domain Bacteria; phylum Pseudomonadota; class Gammaproteobacteria; order Pseudomonadales; family GM7GCV1; genus JABJGI01. The sequence goes on from CAKZNR010000242.1 coordinate 6,978, forward strand.
CTGCCATTGGTACCGACGAATTAGTCGAGTATCTTGGCGTGGCCAAGTTTTCTCGCGATCTGGCCGAACGCAAAAACCGGGTGGGTCAGGTAAATGGCCTGGCCTGGACCCAGGTTGGCGGTGAGTTGCTCAGCATTGAGGTAAGTTCGGTGCCTGGAACCGGCAAGGTAGTCAAAACCGGCTCGCTAGGTGATGTGATGCAGGAATCTATTCAGGCTGCGTTGACGATTGTTCGGGGCAGGGCCGCTTCTTTGGGAATTTCGCCTGATTTTTACCAAAAACGCGACCTTCATGTTCACGTACCTGAGGGTGCGACACCAAAAGATGGCCCCAGTGCGGGTATCGGAATGGTTACCGCATTGGTTTCCGAGCTAACCGGAATTCCGGTTAAGTCGGACGTGGCCATGACGGGAGAAATCACCCTACGGGGTGAGGTATTGAGCATTGGCGGCGTGAAAGAAAAGCTCCTTGCTGCACACCGCGCCGGCATCAAGACGGTGATTATCCCGGAGGGGAACGACAAGAATATCAGGGAGATACCTGACAATATTAAAAGCGACTTGAGCATTCGGACGGCGCGTTGGATCGACGATGTTTTGGACATTGCTCTGGAATCTTCACCGGTTCCCATCGAGGATGCTGCGAGTGAAAATTCAACCGCTGAAAAAGAATCTGAGGGCTCCGTAGCCCCGCGGCCAAGCACACACTAGAAATCGGCTCTTGACCCCGCGCTGGGCCGCTTGGTATAAAGCCTCTCGAGGTGTTTGCGGTAATAGAAAAATAAAACCGTGCACCCCTTCGGGAGGTTGCTTCAAAGCCCTAATTTCGAACTCTTCAAAAAGGTACTAAAACGTGAATAAAAGCGAACTTATTGAGCAAATCGCATC
>CAKZNR010000243.1 GCA_937129725.1 uncultured Cellvibrionales bacterium
CGGGCCTTCAGCTGCGACAGCCTGGCGAGGGAGTATGCAACTGCGCTGGTTCAACAAGAAGTTTTTGCACGGATGAACCCGGCCGAGCGCACCTTTGCGCTAATGCCATTCGAGCACAGCGAATCATTGCAGGACCAGGAATTCTGCCTGCAAGAATTCGAGAAACTGGAGCGAGAAGCCGGGCCGGAGTGGCAAAGCACCGTAGCGGGGTTCGTGAAGTTTGCCCGCAGCCACCGGGATATTATTCAGCAATTCGGCCGTTTCCCGCATCGAAACCGCGCGCTGGGCAGGGAGAATACCGCCGAAGAAGAGGAGTGGTTGGCCGAAGGCGGGCAACGCTTCGGCCAGTAGGTCAGGTTTTTTTCACCTGCCGTTTCAGCTCTTTCAGTGTGCTGTGGCGAACGTCTACACCCTTCACCGTGTAAATAAGGTGCTCGGCCAGGTTTTCTACGTGGTCGCCAACCCGCTCCAGCGAGCGCAGGGCCCACATCACGTCGAGCGCCGACGAGATAGAGCGCGGATCTTCCATCATGTAGGTAACCATTTCGCGAAGGGCCGCTTGGTATTCCTCGTCAATTACCTTGTCGGTGCGGGCAATTTTTACTGTCAGGTCGGCATCAAGGCGCCCATAAGCGTCCAGTATCTGGCGCAGCTTGTCGATCACGTAGTCGGCCAGGTGGTTGATTTTACTTCGGCCCACATTGGCGTGAACGTGAGGCTCTTCGGCCAGGCTAAGGGTTAGACGGGCGATCTTGTGCGCTTCGTCGCCAATTCGCTCGAGGTCCTGAACCGACTTGCTCACCCCTAGAATAAGGCGCAAATCGGAGGCAGTGGGCTGGCGCATGGCAATTAGACGCACGCAACTGCGGTCAATTTCCACGTCCATGTCGTCCACCTGCTCTTCGTTTACCGAAACAGCCGACGCCAGCTCGGTGTCAGACTCAACCAGCGAGCGAACCGCATCATTCACCTGTTTTTCCACCAGGCCACCCATTTCCAGAAGTTTGTCGATCAGCTCACTGAGCTCTTCATCGAACTTCTGAAATATGTGTTTTTCAACCTGTAATACCTGGCCAGCCATGTCATCTTTTCCTTCAGACATCGGAAAACCCCGAATTCGTATGCATTATGTATTCTTTATGTCTATACATCAAGCAGCTAGCCAAATCGGCCGGTGATGTAATCTTCCGTTAATTGATGGGTCGGGTTGGTAAATATGTGGTCGGTGGCACCCACCTCAACCAGTCGGCCCAAGTGAAAATAGGCGGTACGCGACGAAACACGCGCTGCCTGTTGCATAGAGTGGGTGACGATGGCGATAGTGAAATTGCTGCGCAGCTCTTCCATCAGCTCTTCAATGCGGGCGGTGGCAATGGGGTCGAGCGCCGAGCAGGGCTCGTCCATCAGGATTACTTCGGGCCGGATGGCAATGGCCCGGGCAATGCAAAGGCGCTGCTGCTGACCTCCAGATAGCCCGGTGCCCGGCGATGCCAGGCGGTCTTTAACCTCTTCCCACAATCCCGATTTGCGCAGGCTGGTTTCCACTATTTCGTCGAGCTCGGCCTTGTCGCGGGCAATGCCGTGAATTTTCGGGCCGTAGGCCACGTTTTCGTAGATAGATTTGGGAAAGGGGTTGGGTTTCTGGAACACCATACCTACCCGGGCGCGAACCTTCACCGGATCCATCGATTTTTCGTAGATATTCTCGCCATCAAGCAAAATTTCGCCGCTGACGCGACAATCGGGGATGGTATCGTTCATGCGATTGAGCGAACGCAGGAATGTTGACTTGCCGCAACCCGAGGGCCCAATCATGGCAACAATTTCCTTGTCGGCAATATCAAGGCTAACCCCGAAAATGGCCTGTTTGTCGCCATAAAACACATCGACGTTGCGCATCGTGAATCGCGGCGTATCCACAAAGGGGTTGCCTACGGTTTCTACAATTTCGCTGCCTTCAATAATTTTTGTCACTTGTTTCTCGCTTGAACCTGTTTTTTACCTCTCACCAGCGGCGCTCCAGCTTACGTCGAAGCAGCACGGCAAGGGCGTTCATACTGATAAGGAAAGCCAACAACACCAGGATGGCACCCGATGTTTTTTCAACAAAGGCGCGCTCCGGTGCATCGGCCCATAAAAAAATCTGTACCGGTAAAACCGTAGACGCATCAGTCACGCCGCCAGGCACGTCTACAATAAAGGCCACCATACCTATCATCAGGAGCGGCGCCGTTTCGCCCAGTGCCTGGGCCATGCCAATAATGGAACCGGTCAGCATGCCCGGCATGGCCAGCGGTAGTACATGCTGCATGACTGTTTGCGTGTGAGAGGCGCCCATGCCCAAAGCAGCCTCGCGAATCGAGGGCGGCACCGCCTTCAGTGACGACCTACTAGCAATAATAATGGTAGGCAGTGTCATGAGAGTAAGCACTAACCCACCCACCAGTGGCGAAGACCTTGGCAAGCCGAAGAAGTTGATATAAATGGCCAGGCCAAGCAGGCCGAAAATAATGGAGGGCACCGCCGCCAGGTTGTTGATGTTCAATTCAATAAACTGGGTAAGTCGGTTTTTTGGTGCGAACTCTTCAAGGTAAAGGGCGGCACCAATACCAATGGGGAAGGACAACAGCAGGGTAACGCTTAGGGTTAGCAGCGAACCCACCACCGCACCAAGAATGCCTGCCTGCTCCGGATCGCGCGAATCGCCGCTGGTAAAGAAGTTGCTGTTAAACACCAGTCGGATATCCCCACTGGCTCGCAGCTGGTCGATCCAGCCGATTTGCACATCCTTGATGCGGCGCTGGTTTTCCGGCAGTTCGGGGTCGACGTGGCCC
>CAKZNR010000244.1 GCA_937129725.1 uncultured Cellvibrionales bacterium
TCAGGTGTCCATATTAATGGCAACTGCCATGCATTGCGCTGGCAAACCTGCCACCCGGCCCCAATGCCGACAGGCGCGCTCACTTGTCTCGCCCAGGTACCTGTCCGGCGCATTGGCATTGTGCGCTGCAGAACTCGCTCTATGATCAACAAAAGTGTCACCATTTCAGTTACCAGCGCGGGGCGCCCGACATGAATAAAAATAATTCCGGCCAATTGTTATACACCGTACGAGTCTCGCTAATTGTTGCTCTGGGCGGTTTTCTGATGGGCTTCGACGCCTCGGTAATCTCTGGCGTAGTGGGCTTTATTGAACGGGAATTCAGCCTTGGCAAAATACAGCTGGGCTGGGCTGTTGCGTCTCTCGCCCTGACTGCCAGCCTGGCCATGCTGGCCGCCGGCCCAATCAGCGATCGCATCGGCCGCCGGCCGGTTCTGAAAATTGCCGCGCTGTTATTTCTGGTGTCGGCGCTGGCTTCCGCCGTCGCACCCAATTTTGCCACGCTGGTTATTGCCCGGCTGATTGGCGGTTTGGGTGTAGGTGCAGCACTGATTATCGCACCAATGTACATTGCCGAAATTGCCCCCTCAAGGTTGCGCGGACGCCTGGTTTCCCTCAACCAGCTAAATATTGTAATCGGCATTTCTGTCGCCTTTTTCTCGAACTACCTTATCCTAAAACTGGGTGAGGGTCAGTCCTTCTTCACTCAGGTATTGAACATGGATATCTGGGGTTGGCGCTGGATGCTGGGTATCGAGGCGCTGCCTGCCCTGCTGTACTTTTTGTTTTTGTACCTGGTGCCGGAGAGCCCGCGCTGGCTGGTTATGCAAAACCGCGAGGCAGAAGCACAGCACACCATGGGAAAGCTGAGCTCGCCGGAGCAGGCAAGTCAGGATGTGCTGGCTATCCAGCAAAGCCTGTTGCAGAAAACCGAAAAAGGCAGTTTCCGGCAGCTTCTAAGCCCCTCTATGCGCCTGGTGTTAACCATTGGAGTTTCGGTGGCCATACTGCAGCAGATTACCGGCATTAATTCGGTTTTCTTTTATGCGCCGATGATTTTCGAACAATCCGGCATTGGCACCAATGCGTCTTTTATGCAGGCCATACTGGTGGGGCTCACCAATCTGGTATTCACCCTGGTGGCATTGGCTTTCATCGACAAACTGGGCCGCAAACCGCTACTTGGCTTTGGTGTACTGGGAATTAGCCTATGCATGTTCACTCTGGCTTACAGCTTTCATTCGGCCACCTACCAACTGACCGAAAGCAACGCCGCAGAATTGCCCCAGGAGATTGATCGCAGTTTACTTGTGCCGCTAGAGGGTGTGCTGTACACCAATGACCTGCAATTCAAAGCAGCTGTCAGCGCGCAGCTGGGTGCGGAACTGGCGCTGCAATACGAATCTGCGCTGATTCAGGCGGCGGCCAATATGAACTCACGCCTTATCCTGTTTGCCATTCTCGGCTTTGTTGCCAGCTTCGCGGTGTCGCTTGGCCCGGTTATGTGGGTATTATTTTCGGAAATATTTCCCAACCACATTCGCGGCATCGCCATTTCTTTTGTCGGCCTGATCAACTCGGGCGTCAGCTTTGGCGTGCAGCTGGTTTTCCCCTGGGAGTTGGCAACCCTGGGCAGTGCCGCAACCTTCCTGATTTACGGGCTGTTCGCCCTGGCGGGGCTGGCTGTGATTCTGCGAGTGCTGCCTGAAACCAAAGACAAGTCATTGGAAGAGCTGGAAGCTATTCTGATCAAGCCCGCGGCCTGAAGCGGCATGCCGCGCCACGCCGCTTTTAGCCGCAGAACTAGATCTCGCCGCGGCGCTGCTCCAACTGCACGCGAATTTCGTGGGCCTTTTCTTCCGTGATTGGGTAGGCATAGACCGTCCAGATAGCAATGGCAGAACCCAGAATTGGAATAACCACATCGAAAAACCGCATCAAAAAGATGGTTTGTTCACCCTGCCCGCCGCCAAGTGCAACATCAAAGCCAGTGGCGTTAAGCAGGAAGCCGCCACCGGCAAGCGCAGCTGCCATACCCAGCTTAACCACCCACCAGTAGATGGAACCGAACATGCCTTCACGTCGCTGACCGGTTTGAAGTTCATCCATGTCGCACACATCGGCAATCATGGAACCCATCAGAGTAAACAAACCACCCAGACCGAAGGCAATAAAGGGCGCGGGGATGAGCATTAACATAGGGTTTTCCGGCGTATAGCAAACCCACTTCAGGGCATAGCCAAACATGGACAGGCCAATTGCGACGAAAAAGGCTCGACGTTTACCAATACGGGACGACATCCAGGTAACAATCGCAATCACACAGAAGGTAGATATGGCACCCAGCGTGCCTCCCCAACCGGCGAATTCAGCTCCCCGAACCTGATCACCCTCGAAGATATAAAAAATCACCACGTAGAACTGGAACGAAGACACCAGCATAAAGCCGTTGAACACCAGGAATGTGGCAGCACAGAGACACAAAAAGGGTTTAAATTTCAGGGTGGCTGCGAAGCCTTTGAAGAACCCGGCAACGCCCACCTTGGGCGGCGCAGTCCTGCTTGCCGGGTCGTCCACCGATTTTTCAACAACCGCCTGTATCGGCGTGGGTTCGGGCGCTACCGCGTCCGGGGTAACGTAGCGCTCGCGCAACAGGATGGCCGGCAGTACGCCCACGCAAATGGTAAATACGCCAATGATTACTGCCAGACCGCTGGCGCCCTTTACCATATCACCACCAAACAGCAGTTGGTGTTGCATAAACCAGAGAAACCAGGGCGCTATCAAGTAAGCCAACTGACCCATAAAGTTCTGCACACCCATCAGGCGTGTTCTTTCGTGGTAATCAGGCGTCAGCTCGTAACCGAGTGCAACCCAGGGTGTGGCGAATACCGTATAGGCCAGATAAAAGACGAACGACCCGGTCAGAAAGAACCAGAAATAGAACATTTCGCTCTTGCCGGCAGGCAGTTGCCACAGCAACGCAAAAACAATACCCACCGCAATGGCACCGCAAAAAATGTAGGGGCGGCGGCGGCCCCAGCGAGACCGGGTATTGTCCGAAATATAACCCATCAGGGGGTCGGTAATGGCATCAGTCAAACGAGGCAATGCGCCCAGCAGCCCGACCAGTGCGGGGTTCATGCCCAGCCCCAGGTTAAGAATAATGGCCATGCCGCCAATAGCGGCCGCCAGCAGGTTATTTACAAAGGCCCCGGCGCCATAAATGATTTTTTGCGGCAATGGAATGCGGTCTTGCGGAGCAGTTTCGTAGTGTTCTTGCTGGCTCATAAGCAGTTTGCCCGTTTATTGTTCGATTTTGCATTTACCTCAACCATGAGCCGACCACCCGCACTAAGCTGGCGGTGCTCCCCCGTTTGCCAAATTCGCCTCGCGCGCTTGCCCGTACAAGCAAAAAACGCCGAGGCGGGTCTTAGCTGCGACAGTGTGGACTCCATTGCCCCTGGCGAGGGTGGCAAAGGGGATCGCATAAACCCGATACAGCGCGGAACGCCGCGCTGCGGCTTTCCCATTTATCGCAATCCCGGCGCCACTTAACTCATTTTTATTGATGGGCCGGGCCACGCGAGTAACTTGCGGGTATGTAATGGTTCTATCCTAGCCGGGGCAGCACACGGCCGTTAAGCAGTGTGTTGAGGGAGCGCAAGGCAGGCACGGCCTGCAAAGGGTACAACCAACAAACCATGGTGAAAGGATAGCCCTGAGAGATAACAATATGCATTCGGTCAAGTTTTTGCATCAAGACATTCAAGACGAGCAGACGGTTCAGAGCATGGTGAACGAACTGCTATCGCAAATGGGCCTGGACGAGAAAATCGGCCAGATGAGCCAGGTGTGTGGAGCCGGGGGCTGGGTGCCAGATCATCTGGCCGATGCCATTCGAGCAGGTCAGGTTGGCTCGGTATTGAACGAAGTCGACCTGAATACCGTGAACGAATTGCAGCGATTGGCTGTTGAAGAGAGCCGGCTGGGCATACCCCTGCTGTTGGGCCGCGATGTCATTCACGGCTTCAAAACCATATTGCCCATTCCGCTGGGCCAGGCCGCCAGCTGGGACGCCAATGTTGTCAGTGAAGGTGCGCGCATCAGTGCGGTTGAAGCCGCCACTGCGGGGGTCAACTGGACCTTTGCCCCCATGATCGATATTAGCCGTGACCCCCGCTGGGGTCGCATTGCCGAATCGTTGGGCGAAGACCCTTTTCTGTGCAGCCAATTGGGCAATGCCATGATCCGCGGCTTCCAGGGTGCGGATCTGGCTGAAAACGGTTCCATCGCCGCCTGCGCCAAGCACTTCGCCGGCTATGGGGCTGCCGAAGGCGGTCGCGACTACAACACCGCCAACATCCCTGAAAACGAACTGCGCAACGTTTACCTCAGGCCCTTTAAAGCCGCTGTCGACGCCAACTGCGCCACCCTGATGTCGGCCTTTTGTGATCTGAACGGCGTGCCGGCCTCAGGCAATGCCTTTTTGATGGATCAGGTTTTACGCAAGGAATGGAATTTCGACGGCTTTGTGGTTAGCGACTGGGAATCCATTGTCGAAATGTCAGTGCACGGCTTTACCGACGACGATGAGCAGGCGGCGCTGGAGGCTGTTACTGCCGGAATCGATATGGAAATGGCCAGCTCAACCTACCGCGATCATTTGGAAAACCTGGTAGCCGCCGGCAAGGTGGACCTGGAAAAGATCGACCAGATGGTGCGACGAATTCTCACGCTCAAGTTCAAGCTGGGTCTGTTCCGCAATCCCTATACCAACCCTGAAGACTATCCCGCGTTGCTGAACGAATCGCACCGGGAAATCGCCAAAGAAGCTGCGGTGAAAAGCTGCGTATTGCTACAAAACAACAACCGGGTATTGCCCTTGAACAGGGCACAACTCGATTCCATTGCTGTGATCGGCCCGCTGGCAGACGACGGCTATGAGCAGCTGGGCACCTGGGTATTCGACGGCAATGCCGAAGACAGCATCCACTGCCTGGACGCAATAAAGCAACTGGCCGGAGACGACCTGATCATCAACCACTGCAAAGGTCTCGATAGCGCACGCTCGCCCAGCCATGAGGGGTTTGCTGAAGCGGTTGAAACCGCAATGCGCTCGGACGTTACGGTACTGGTGTTAGGCGAAGAATCCTTTATGTCAGGCGAAGCGCATTCGCGTGCAAATATCGACCTGCCGGGGCAACAGCAACAGTTAATCGAGGCACTGGCCGAAACCGGCAAACCCATTGTGCTGGTTATCATGGCCGGGCGCCCTCTTACGCTCGACCGCGTGGTCGACAAGGTAGACGCCATTCTCTATGCCTGGCATCCGGGCACCATGGGCGGGCCTGCCATCGCTGACCTGCTGTTTGGCGTGCAATCGCCATCCGGCAAGTTACCGGTAACCTTTCCCAAGGCGGTGGGCCAAATTCCCATTTACTACGCCACCAAAAACACCGGGCGGCCTCCTTCAGAAGAAAGCTGCATTCACATGGACGACGTGCCGCCACGCGCTGCGCAAACCTCTTTGGGCATGGCATCCTTTCATTTGGATGCAGGCTACAAACCTCTATTTCCCTTTGGGCACGGGCTCAACTATGGCGATTTTCACTATGTGAAAATCACCACCTCGCGCAGCCATATTGCGTTGGGAGAAAGCATTGATATCGCAGTGGACCTGATCAATTCAGGGGTGCACGCGGCTGAAGAGGTCGTGCAGCTATACGTGCGCGACCTGGTGGGTAATGTGACGCGCCCGGTAAAAGAGCTGAAAGGCTTTCGCCGGATAAAACTGAATCCGGGGCAACGTACCCGGGTGGGTTTCTCGCTGCACACCGACGACCTGGCGTTTTACAACCGACACATGCAGCTGGTTACCGAACCGGGGCAGTTTCATGTCTGGATCGGCGGTAGCTCGGACGCACCGCTGTGGGCCGAATTTGAAGTACATCCGTAGGGGGTAACCAATGAATCACTGGATAAACAAGCCACTGCTTGCCGTTGCCACCGTTACGCTTTTAACCGGTTGCCTGGTAGGCATGCCGTCCGACAACTCTGGCGATTCATCGGCCGCTGAAAACGGGCCGGTGAAGGTTGAAGTTGTGCAAACCGACGGCGGATACCAGTTGTTGCGCGGCGGCGAACCCTATCATGTGAAAGGCGCCGGTATCGATGACGGCGACTATGTCAGCTTTGCAGCCCACGGCGGCAATTCCTTCCGAACCTGGACGACCGGCGGAGGCGACCGCAATGGCCAAGAAGTGCTGGACCAGGCACACGAGCTGGGGCTGACCGTATCCATGACTCTTCC
>CAKZNR010000245.1 GCA_937129725.1 uncultured Cellvibrionales bacterium
CCAGAAGAATGTTGATGTTGCCACCGTTAGTACCGGTTTCACCCACAATGTGGGTAATGGCGGGCGCACGGAACGATTCGTTATAGGCACCACGAACGGTCAGGCGGTCGGATGCTTCCCAATTGAAACCGATTTTTGGGGTAAAGGAATCGTGAATATTGCCTTCCGTATTGATTTTTTCAATGCGGCCGGCAACCTGAATATTCAGCGTGTCAGACACAGGCAAACTGAAGTCGAGAATCAAGCCACCTACTTCTGTCACACCGCCCCAGTCGATAAAGGGCACGCCATCATTAAGGCTGTAGACACCGGCATTGTAGTTATCGTCGTAGTCAACGGTAATTTTATCGTGTCGATACTCAACACCCAAGGCCATACCAACCGGGCCACCGGGAAGTTGCCAGTCGCTGAAGTGCCCCTGAATAGAGTAGTTGAAGCCGTAGAACTCAGCACCGTAGTCGATTCGCGCCGGGCCTCTCAACCATTGCGTCAGCTCAGCTGAGTTCTGCAGGTTGTCAGCAATACCGGGTACAGCTGCGCTCAGGAAGGGATTCAGGTATTGGCAGTCGCCGGCACCGGGAGTTCCAGCAACAGGGTCACAACCCGCACCGCCCAGACCATCGAGGGCCAGAGACAATCGCTGCGGCAAGATGGAGTCGAGCAGGTTGGTGGTCGAGTGGGTTGCATAAGCAGCGCCAATCAACAGGCTCCAGTCTTCGTTCAAATCCCAGGTCAGGCTATTACCAAAGCGAGAGGTATGGGTACCTGATTTAGTTGTGTAGGCCTCGTTGGCACTGGTGACCGCCATTGCACCGCTGGAAATAATGCCGGTATCAACGCCGTTATCGACCCATGGATTCAGGGTAGGATCGTAACCATCGGCAGCTCCGCCCGCTACGAGATCGGCAGCAACCAGATCAGCGTAGTACTGAACACCGGGGTGATCCCACTCAAGAATGAAATCGCCGGTAGTGAAATCGGGTGTACCAGACGCATTGATGGCGTCGCTGTAATCGAAGGTAACCCCGTCACGCATCTCGGTTTGACTGAATGTAATCAGGGGAGGAGCGCCTCGACCACTGTCTACAGGCGACCAATAAAAGGGGTCGACAATATAGGCTTCTGCCCAGGTCAGCTCGGCGGAGTAGCGAAGGCTATCGGAGAATTCGTGCTGAATCGCTACCAGCCCTGTTTCATTTATGGTGTCGCGGTTGGAGAACCAGCGCGCAGGCGTCTCGAAGTCGTAACAGTTGTAGGTTGCCGGGTCGCCTGTAATTTGACTTCCTGCAATACCCGCTGCCACCACAGGAATGCCAGTTATTTCGGGTCGACCGCAAAGGGGGTCAGCCCAGCCCTGGGTATAGTCCAAACCCTGCACTACATAGGGGCTTAAAGGGACCGTACGCAGCACATCAAAGCAGTCTCCGGGAGTACTCAGGTCGCCATCTACGCCGGGGTCGGCAATAGAACCACCACCCATTCCAGAGACCTGACAAAATCCGTCGTTAGCCGTGGGGGTTGGACCACCGGCCCTAAGCGAACGAGTAATGAAATCTGCCATACTGAGTAGCCCAGTGTCATAAGCAGTGACAACCCCACCAATGTCGGCCTCTGAAGCATCGAGAATGTTGTTCCAGTTGAGGGTATTCGCCGGATCGGCGTTGTTCCACTCACTATCACCTGGTTGAGGGTTCAGGTTAAGCGCGCCATTGGCATCGGCGGCAAGCTCAACCGGGTTGCGCAGCGATCGCTCGTATGCAGCAATAATGCTGGTATCGCCAATTTCCCCGCCCCACATAACGGCCCAATCGGTATTGCCGTTGTTGTAGTTGTCCTCTTCGTACGACACACCGGCGTCAACGCGGAAGCCACGGAAATCGTAGTCGGGAATCAGGTTGACAACACCTGCCAGAGCGTCGGTACCATAAATAGCCGAACCGCCATCCAGAAGAACCTGCACATTATTAACGGCAATGCCCGGAAGCTGGCTATTGATGTCGATTGAGCGCCAGCCAGTTAGCTGGTTGGGCACTGAGTAGGCAATGGTTCGAACCCCGTTGATCAGCGTGAGAGTATTCTCTTCACCCAGACCGCGCAGGTTGAGGCCAACACCCCGGTCACCACGCAGACGACCTTGCATACCGGAATTTTCGGTTTCAACGTCTTCAGCGAAGTTTTGCGGCAGTTCAACCTGGAAAAAGTCGCCCAGAGTCAAACGCGGTTGGTTGGCAATTTCGTCACCACTAATAATCACCACGGGAGAAACCGAATTCTCGCCAGTGTTAATCAGTGAACCGGTAACAATGAGTTCTTCGATGTCCTGCTCGGCTTCCTGCGCCGCGACATTCAAACTGAATGCTGCGAGAAGAGAAGCGGAAAGCGCGGACAGTGCACGAGCACCGAAAATAGGACGGTCAATGCCCATATGTTCCCCCTTACTTGATTATAGTTAATAAAGCTCTACCCCTGTTGCGCCTAGCTTGACCCATACAGGAGTAGTCACTTGAGCAGACTATCACAGGAAAGTTGCCAAACCAAGCGCTAAAAAGATTACGGAAAATCGCTGCAGGCTAGAGCTACGGGGCTTGTCCGGCCTCGGTTGCAATGAGATCTCGCAACCCGTCGATATGCTGCTCGACTCGTTCCAGTCGGCGCACGCGGAACGCGTCTTGCAAACTCAAGGGCGCCAGCTTTACTTCGAATTCATCAAGCGCTTGCCGAATGCTGCCCACTTGCTGCGGCTCCCCTAGGCCGTTCAGCTGCAGGTAGCTGTTAAAAAAGGCCATCAGGCGCAAACTTGAAAACAGCAAGTGGTCCACCAGGCCCAGCTGCTCACTAAGGTTGGCGCGAAGCTCCAGCCGCTGGGCAGTCCCTCTGGTTAGCCGCAAACTTTCGTCCAGCAAGCTAAGCGCCCTTAGGTAACCCTCCGGCGTAACGTTGGGTTGCAATAGTTCCGCCCAGGCTGCCACCTCCAGTGCCAGAGGGTACCAGGCCGAGCGCGGGTGGGTTTGAGTGACAATTTCCAGCTGCGGCGCCACTTCATCCCAGCGACTGTTATAGCCAGCCGTCCAGGCCGTCAGGGTGGACAGCAAGGAAGGGTCGGTCACCCCTTGCCGATCAAAGGACAGATTGCCGGCCATACCGGTACCGCCTTGCAACTGGCTCCAGGCCAGGAAAAACTGAACCTCTGTATTGTCGGGCAGCACTTCCAGAATCTGCTGAAACCGCTGCTGGGCAGTTTCGTACTGCTTTTCTTCCATTGCGATCAAGCCCAACCAGAAAAAGTCATCTATCGTATCCGGCGTACTTTCAACGAATGAGCGCGCTCGCACATACTGGCCGCCTGCATTTAATGCACGAACCAGTTGCAGACGAGCCTGCAAGGGAAGTTGTGGATAGCTGCTACCGGGCGCTGAAAGTGCATCATAGCTCTCAACGAGAGCCCAGAATTCCTGCAGGGTAAGGCCGGAAGAGTCCGAATAGGAATCCAGCATCATGCGGTTGTAGTTGTCTGTCACCGGCCTCCCGCCCGCTGCCAGTTCGTGCATTGCGTCGCTGTCCACATGCAAGGCGGCGCGCAGTTGAGCGATGCTGTAAATTCCGTGCGGCCTGAACCAGCTGAAAACCTGCTGCTCAAGCGACTGGCTGGCGGCATCCAGGGGCGCATCAGAAGCCGCAAACATAAGCGTACCCGGAAAGGCAGAATACAGCTGCACCTGAGCAAACTCCCCAGTGAGGGTAGCTGCCATATCGCGCAAAAGGGATTCATCGATGAACTCGAGGTTCATCCACTGTACAAAAACCCCATCGTCTGACATCCGGGATTTCACAAGTTGCACGAACTCGCGGGTAAAGAGGTGGGATGCGCCCGCAGTCCAGGGATGAGATGGCTGACTGATCACAATGTCGTAACGGGACTGGGTTAGCCGAAGCGCGTTTCGCGCGTCGTTTACCACCAAATTGAGGTTGGGGTGCTGCAGCGGATCGATGCGCCGCATTGGCCCCATCAGGCGATTCGCCTCTACTACCTCATGCTCGAGCTCCACCACATCAATACGGGGGAAGTCCTGCGGGACGGGTTGCAACATCACCCCACCGCCCAGCCCAATCACCATAATGCTTTCGGATTGCGGACGCAGCCAGAGCGGCAGAATGCTCCACCAGGCCTGGTCTGAGCCATAGTCCCAGCTACCCACAACGGGGGCTGCGGCCTCGGGTAACCCGTTGGTTCGAATCTGCACGAATTCCGGTTGTTCAAGCAACAGCACACTGGAATTTCTGCCAACCTCAAAGGAAATTTCTTCGGCATTGCCAATTCCGGCAAAGCCCGGAGGCACCTGCTCCACCTGGCTGGCAGGCCGATCGAGGTTCCATACCCCGGCGGCTATAGCAAGCAGCAGCAAGGGGATGGCTGCAGCCGATTTAAATGCGGGTTGGTTACTGGCCAACAACAGAGCAGCCAACAAGAGGTTGGCCACCATCGCCAGCTGCGCCGTGCCGCTAAACCCAAGCGTGGGCAACAACAGAAAACCGGTTCCCACCGCACCAACAATGGCGCCCACTGTATTCACGCTGTAGATGCGCGCCGACACCTGGCCAATTTCCTGCTCACCCCGCGCCACGGCGCGAACCGCCAGCGGGAAGGTGGCACCAATTAGCAGAGTTGCCGGCAGCATAACGGCACCGGTTATCCAGAACTTTTGAACCAGATCAAACCCGGCAATGGGCCAGGCGCCAACAAAGAGGTAACAACCCATGGCAAGGAAAGCGATCAACACCTGAGTGTAAGCAAGCCGACGACGCGCGGTGGCCTGGTCGACGGCCAGACGACCGGCCAAGCCTCCGCCCAGCGCAATGCCGGTAAGGAAAGCGGCCAACATGATGCCAAAGGAGTAAATAGAACTTCCCAGCAACTGCCCCAACAGGCGGGTCCACAACACCTCATAAAGAAAGCTGATTGCACCACTGGCAAACATGACCAGCGGCACAATGCCCAACCAGGGCACGGACTTGCCAGCAAGCGATGGCCTGACCTCTTCGGTTGCTGCCGAAAGGCGGTCGGCATTCAATTGGTTGAACAGAACCCAGGCCAGCAGGAATATCAGCAGGTTTACCGACACTGCAATCCACTGCACCGCCATCAATCCCAGGTTTGGCAGCAGCAGGAAGGTGGCAAGCAGCACACCGGCTACCGCCCCCACCGTGTTCAACCCGTACAGAAGACCTGTGCGCGAACCAATTTGCGAGTCGTGACGCACAAGATAGCGGTTCAGCACCGGCAGAGTAGCGCCCATACAGGCAGTGGGCACCAAAATGATGGCGAAGGTCGCCAGCACATAAAAAGTCAGCTGGCCAGCCGAAGCACTGGGCGGCGGCAAGTCCTGCCCACCCAGTAGCGCTGCGTACAGCATACCGGCCAAGCCAATCAGGAACGGAACCGCCAGTGCTGAAAGCCCGATAGCTCCCTCCAGCACCGCATAAAGAAATACCGGACGCTTTATGCTGTCGGCACGGCGACTAATCAGCGCGCTACCAAGAGCCAGCCCCCCCATATAGGCGGCCAGCACCGTTGCAATGGCCAGTTCCGAGGTGCCGAAGCTAATGGAGAAGAGCCGCGCCCAAACGGTTTGGTATACCAGCGCCGCAAGGCCGGACAGAAAGAAGCAAAGGCAGATGAGAATATCTGCCAGCAGGAAGCCTCGCGAATTTTCAGGCGTATCGGACACTGGCCTCCCCCGGGGCTGATTCTATGTTTTCCGGCGAACCGCTATGAAAGCGAAACAGATCGTCTGGCTCTCGAATCAGCTGTGCATCCACCTCGAGTAGCTGCGCCACCCGGCCGTCAATTTCGCCATCGGCGTACTGGCGCGCGAAGCCAAGGTAGTCGAGAAAATGACGCGCTTCCGACTTGAGAAGCGAAGCATAAAAAGCGGACAGTTCTGCATCCAGATGCGGCGCCAGTTTTTCAAACCGTTCACAGGAGCGAGCCTCAATAATGGCCCCCACAATCAGCGAATCAACCAGCCTATGGGGCTCGGTTTTGCGAACCTCTTGATGCAGGCCGGCGGCATAGCGGCTTGCGCCCAGCACGCGGCGCTGAATACCGCGCTTTTTCATGAGGGCCAGTACCTGCTCAAAATGCCTCAGTTCTTCCCGCGCAAGCCGGGACATTTTTTCGTGCAGGTCGACAAGCCCGGGATAACGGTATATTAGCTGCATGGCACTGCTGGCCGCCTTCAGTTCGCAGTTGGCATGGTCCAGCAACAGCAATTCAAGATGCTGCGGAGCGGCTTCAATCCAGGCATCTGGAGTTT
>CAKZNR010000246.1 GCA_937129725.1 uncultured Cellvibrionales bacterium
GGCGCGCTCAAGCGGGTAATTGCCAGCGCCCACTTTACCGGCAAACCCATCAACATGGATTTGATCAAGGAGTCGCTGAAAGACTTGTTGGCGCTGCAGGACAGGTTGGTGACGGTGGATAACATCCAGCGCACGGTAGCCGAGTACTACCAGATTAAACTGAGCGACCTGATGTCGAAAAAACGCACCCGCTCGCTGGCCAGGCCGCGGCAGGTGGCGATGGCATTGGCGAAGAGCTTGACCAATAATAGCCTTCCGGAGATTGGCACCGCATTTGGCGGCCGCGATCACACCACAGTACTGCACGCTTGTCGTAAAATACGGGAACTGGAAGAAAGCAGCGCCGATATGCGTGAAGACCTGAAAAACCTGAACCGAATTCTGACGCACTAAGAATAACCCGATAGGAACCCCGGCCAAGCGGGGGAAAGGAACCAGACATTATGAAATTCTCGATTGATCGCGACTCGCTTCTGAATGCGCTGCAGCTGGTTACGGGAGTGGTGGAACGACGCCAAACCCTGCCCGTGCTGAGTAATGTACTGGTGGTGGCCGAGGAGGGCCGGCTGGAATTCACCGGCACCGATCTGGAAGTAGAGATCCTGGCCAAGGCCGGCGGCGTTCATGTCGACCAGGCGGGGTCTTCAACTCTGCCGGCGCGTAAATGGCTGGATATCTGCCGTTCGCTGCCTGACGGCAGTGATGTGCAGGTCAGCCAGGACGGCGAGCAGGCCACTGTTACCAGTGGTCGCAGCCGCTTCACCCTGGCCACTTTGCCAGCTTCGGAATTCCCCAACGTGGAAGGCAGCCAGAATCTGGCCAGCTTCAGCATCGAAGAGGGCAAGCTGAAAAGCATGATCGAGAAGGTGGCTTTTTCCATGGCCCACCAGGATGTGCGTTACTACCTGAACGGAATGTTGATAGAGCGTACCGGCGAACATTTGCGCATGGTTGCGACCGACGGTCACCGCTTGGCCATGGTGACCGAGCCCGGTGGCGATGCCAGCAGTGAGACCATTCAGTCCATCATTCCGCGCAAGGGTGTAATGGAGTTGGCCAGGCTGCTGCACGACAACGACGAGCCGGTGGAGGTTTCCATTGGCACCAACCACTTCCGCTTGCAGTCTGCCAGCATGGTGTTCACCTCTAAACTGGTTGACGGCAAGTTCCCCGACTATCAGCGCGTAATTCCCCGCCAGGGCGACAAGATTATCCTTGGCGCGAAAGACACCCTGAAAGGCGCTTTTTCGCGGGCGTCCATTCTCTCAAACGAAAAGTATCGAGGCGTTCGGCTTCAGTTGGAAACGGGCCTGTTGCGAATCACGGCCAATAATCCCGAGCAGGAGCAGGCGGAAGAAGAGGTTGCGCTCGACTATGACGCCGGCGACCTCGAAATCGGTTTCAACGTGAGCTACCTGATTGATGCCATCAATGTGCTGGCCGGTCAGGACGTGCGCATCAGCCTGAGCGACCCAAACAGTTCTGCCCTGGTAGAAGACCCGGGCGATGAAACCACCCAGTATGTTGTTATGCCTATGCGGCTGTAAGGGTTTTTTATGAAGATCCTTTCCGTGGATGTGTTTAATCTGCGGAACATTCAGTCGGCCTCGCTGGAGTTGAGCCCCCAGCACAACTTTCTGTATGGCGCCAACGGCGCCGGCAAAACCTCTCTGTTGGAAGCAGTCCATCTGCTGGGCTACGGCCGCAGTTTTCGAACCCGAAACCCTCGCGAATTGATCAGTAGTGACCTGCCAGCAGAGCAGGTGGCGGTAAGCGTGACGGTCGCGCAAACCCGAGACGGGGTTGAGGTGGTAACCTCTGAAATCTCGCGGCTGGCGGGCGTGCTATCGGTCGCGTTCTTTTTTGTCGCCGTGACACTGTCGGCTATTGCCGTGCGCATGTCGCTGCACCC
>CAKZNR010000247.1 GCA_937129725.1 uncultured Cellvibrionales bacterium
CTCGTACTGAACACCGAAACGAATCTCGTAACGAGATGCATCGCCAACACGGAAAAAGGGGTCGGTTCCCTTTTCAGCGGTCTGCGGGAAGCCAACGTCACGGAGTACACCCCATTCATCGTTGAGAAGGTTAGTAAAGTTGTCTATGACAAGAAAGGCCGAAGCTTCATGATCAGCGGAAAGACCGGGCAGTTGTTGCTCGACTCGCACATCCGCTTTTACCCACCATGGGCCGGCATTTGCGTTCCGCTCATCACCTGGCTCAAGTACGATATCTTTAAAATCGAGGTACGGCGTGAAACCGTATGGGTTGATCGTACCATCGTAAGCATAGCTATAGGGAGCCCCTTCGACGGCTAGTGCGAACATTGAGAAACGGGTCATCAGGTCACCGAAAAATGCTCGTTCATAGTTCAAAGTTGCCGTGAAGCGATGCGCAATGTTGTAGTCTGAAGTGGAGAGCACGTCTTCCTGAGGGTCAAAAAAGGCACGGTTCGAATAGTTTGAAAAGGCAACCGAGCTGGTCATTGGCTGCACGTCTTCTGCATCGTTGTAAGCATAGCCGACAGACCAGTCAACGCCGTTGTCGTAATCTGCGGCAAGTGCCACGGATATGCCAATAGAACGAGATCCTTCACCGCTGTTGGTAAGCACAAATGAATCTACAGACAAGGGGCTATCGTAGATTGGATAACCATCCGCGTTAGTTCCTGTTTGAACAAGGTCATCACGCAGGACCATCGCAGAGTCACGACCACGGGTAATCAACAGGTCACCGGTGGCGATGTACGTGTCATTAAGGAAGTGCGATACCCCAAGTGCAATTTTCCATTCCGAAGGAATTTCGAAATCAGGGTCGAGATAATTCAATTCAAATCCAGTACCACCGTTTCCAGCAGTCACTGCATTGTACATATCTTCCGGAATACCCCAGCCGGCGCCAGCACCAGCAGGTGCCTCTGATTCAAGTCCTTGATAATTTATATCAAACAACGACGTCGAACCGTCCGTCAAACCGTAGTCGCGCCCACGAGCCTCGACGGCAAGCATTTTGGTATTACTAAAGTTGTTTGATAGCCATACATTGGGGTTGCCGCCAGAATACAAGCCAATGCCGCCTCGCACAGTCGTATCAGCCGAAACGTCCCAGGTAAATCCGAGGCGCGGTTGAAGCAGCCCTTTTCCATCGAGAGTAGCGGTGTTCGAAAAGCCACGTTCGGCTGTGAATGCGAGATTTTCTGTGGGCTCGTCTCCCGATGTGTACCAGTCATAACGAAGACCGGCAACGACCTGAAACTGAGAATCACTACCCAAGAAAAACTCATCCTGAAGATACGCAGTGTTCAGGTCGTATCCCCAAACAGCTGCAGAGTCTTCCGGATTATGAGAACCGATGGAGTTTTCGTAGTAGATGGCGTCTGCAAAACCCAACTCGAAATTATCGATGCCGTCGAAACGAACTTCGCTCTGTGTTTCCTGCAGGAATAAATTGAAGATATCAAGAGACTCACGCTCTATGCCGAAGCTAAGCGTATGATCGTCAAGCAGATAGGTACCTTTGATTGTGATGTTGCTCAAGTCGTAGTTCAAATCATTCGATTGACGGCTGTCATCACATCCCAAATAAACGTCCACGTCATCCGTTTCAATACGAAACTCACCAAAGGTTCCGCCATCAACACAAGCCTGACGGTTGTCCAGTTCAAGTTGTCCAAATCGGATTTCAGTTGAAAATCTGTTGTTCCAGTCCGAGTAGAAAGTAGCACTGTAAGAATTCAATTCGGCGCCACGCTCGTAAAGGTGGCGAGAAAACTCAAGCTCGCTGTTGTCACCATCAGACTGCGTGAAGTTATTACCGTCGTTATAGTTGTAGGTAAAGGATGCTCTGTGAATATCGCTAATCTGGAGATCTAGCTTCACCAAAAGCTTCTCGTCGTAGTTTGCAGAATTTGATGGGATAGTTCCGGGATCGTAAAGATACTCATCGATGGCTATCCGTCGGATACGATCAACTTCAGCCTGCGTAATATCCACTTCGTTAACTGCATTACTTCCTTGAGCACCGCGATCGAAGAGGTTGACACCCTCGAGTTCCTCATAGGCGACGAAGAAAAACGCGCGGTCCTGGATGATGGGCCCGCCCAAAGTAAAGCCATATCGGTCTTCGCTATAATCTGCACCAGAAATCTGGTCACCTTCAATGCTGCCACCGCGGAAGTCATCGCTGGTGTAATCGAAGAAAATGGAACCCGAGAGGCTGTTTGTCCCGGACTTGGTTACGGCGTTGATGTTACAGGCTGTAAATCCGCCGTATTGCACATCGAAGGGTGCCATTTCAACAGCGACCTGATTGATGGCGTCGAATGAAAATGGCATGCGCTCAGTAGGATATCCATTAGAGTTCAAACCGAAGGAGTCATTCATTCGCACCCCATCAACGGTCAAGCTGTTGAATCGGGAGTTTTTACCACCGCATTGGATCGCGTTAATGTCACCGCGAGACTCATCCACGTGAATGCGGGCGTCGGCACGGATAATGTCGGCAATGTTTCGGTTGATTGCAGGAGAATTCTGAAGAGTTTGCAAGTCGAATGAGGCGTTAGGGCCCACGGCAACCTGAGCCACAACTGAGCGCTCTCCGGTTACTACAACTTCTTCGATCGCGGGGCTGGAATCCATATCAAAGTTGAAAGAAGCAACCTGCCCAAGATTCAAAGTAACCTCTTCCACTGTTTCTGTAGCATACCCGGCTTGAGAAACCGAGACGCTATATCCAGAACCGACCGGAAGGTTACGTACTGAAAAAGAACCGTTTGAACCGGTTCGTACTGTCCTAGTGAGGCCATTGTCATCGTTTACGATGATTACTTCTGCATTTGTCAGCGGGGCACCATTTTGGCCCGTGACACTGCCTGAAACACCAGCTGTTGTTTCTTGCGCCAGAGCGTCAACGCTCAAGGTTGCAGCAAGAACGGCAACTGAGCATGCCGTCAGCAATTTCTTCTTCATGAGTTTTCTCCAAGCGAATAGTTTTAATAACGAGGGGGTTCGTCTATCGCGATATTCGGAGCACTCGGTGACAATTTGGTGAAGGCCATATTTTAGTTTCGTGACAATCTTTTCGTGCCAAATGAAGAAATTAGGACACTATTGCGGCGAATAGGTAACAGCGACATGTCAGTTGTTTGACGCAAAAATTTGCATTCAATGTTGGCTAGCGCGATTGCTGAAAATCGCGCCTGAAACCTAGCTACATGTCACCCGAACATCTTCTGCCTTTACGACATTTTTGGGTACTGACAAGTTAATTGCCCATTCGGGACAATGGTGCCATGAGCATCTACAAACGTCATCGTTTTCCTCCCGACATCGTTCGCTACGCGGTCTGGCTTTATTACCGTTTAAATCTAATTTTTCGTGACATTGAAGACCTGCTCGCGCAGAGGGGCATATCCGTTAGCTATGAAGCCGTCAGGCTGTGGTGCAATAAATTCGGTCGGCTTTATGCCGACAAACTTCGTCAGTCACATAACGGATATGGCGATGTAATCCCCCCCCCCAAAAAATAATAGAGGTTTTGAGTAGAGACTTTTTGGGATGATCGCTATGTGAAGAAGTCCCGATTTACCGACCGCCAGTTTTTGGCGATGTGATCTTCTCCCCATACACAGTGCCAAGCTCACTTAATGTTTCCCTGTTTTTCCCTGTTTTTCCCTGTTTTTCCCTGTTTTTCCCTGTTTTTCCCTGTTTTTCCCTGTTCAAGAAAGCAATTTTTGTTCGGCTTTTATTCGGAGAATGCAGCAAGCCGAGCGTTTAGCGCCAACAACAATCCGGAATGCTTGGTTTTCTTGAATTGTTCCCTGTAGATTTCCCGAAAACAGGGAATTTCCGCAAATACAATTTATCGAACGACTGCAACCACCGCCATCATTAAAGAACCCGGCCTTGCGCCGGGTTTTTTAATGATTGTTCGGCAGGGGTTCGAACCCTGGGGCTTCGCACCGAGCGCCTCGCAGAGGCGCGACAAATGAGACCCGCGCAGCGGGCGAACCCGAAGGGCGAGCGCGCAGCCCGAGTAATCCCGACCGAAGCGCCGCATAGAGGCCCTTCGTCTACGCCTCGCTGCGCTCGGATTCGCTCAGGGCGACGCAGAGCGTCGGTTCGAGCCGAGGCGCGCCGGCGCCGAGACAACGACCCTGCGAAGCAGGGGAGCCCGAAGGGTGAGCCGCGCAGCGGCGAATAATCCCTCCCTCACCGCCATAACGAGGCCCTTCGGCTACTCCTCGCTGCGCTCGGATTCGCTCAGGGCGACGCAGAGCGCCGGTTCGAGCCGAGGCGCATAGCGCCGAGACCACGACCCTGCGAAGCAGGGGAGCCCGAAGGGTGAGTCGCGCAGCAGCGAATAATTCTTTTGGGTGGAGCCAGGCTAGGCTGCTAGGTGCGCTGGCAAGTTAACCCGTAACCATAGGGAAACAGCGGGTCGTAATCTTTATCGCCCCGGTTGATGGGTGGCCGTGCTTTTTTGGGCCAGCTAAAGGCCAGCTTGCCCTGAAAGTTGGCGTCGCCAAACAGCACATCAGCCACACCCTGGCCTTCGGAGCCAGGCAGCCAGGCCGCAACAAAGGCGGTGGATTGTTCCAGCTCCTTGTTTATCAGCAGGGTGCGTCCGGAAATTAATACCACAACACAGGGAATTCCTTGCTCGGTAATGCGCTGAATGGTCGCAAGGTCTTCCGGGTGCAATTCGGCCAGTTCAAGTGTGTGGCCGTAAGGTTCAAGCACCTTCATGCTGCCCTTGATTTGTGAACCGGCTTCAACAATCACGTCATTGTTCATGCGAATGTCTCCCATGCCCTCGGCATAGGGTCGTTCGCCAATCACCACGATGGCACAGTCAAAATTCTCGGGCGAGGCCTCTGCTACCGAGCCGTCCTCACTGAGCACCGCGGTGGGCGACAGTGACTGAATACCTTCCCAGAGTGACGTGCCACCCTCGATGAATTCATTGCCGTCGGTTCCCTGCCAGGCCACGGTGAATCCGCCGCACTGATGGCCACGGTTGTCTGCGTTTTTGCCAGCCACCAGTATTCGTGACTTCCGCTGCAGTGGCAGCAGGTTGCCGTCATTTTTCAGCAACACCAGTGATTTTTGCACGGCTTCGCGCGCCACTGCGCGATGCTCATCTGAACCAAAACTTGCGTGGTTTGACCACTTGCGCTGGCTTGGGCGCGGCTTGTCGAACAGGCCACAGGCATGTTTTACCAGCAATATTCTGCGCACGGCATCATCAATGCGGCTAAGGGGCACAGTTCCCAGTTCAACGTGCTTGCGCAGGTGCTGAATAAAGGTTTGCCAGTTTTCGGGAACCATGAACATATCTATGCCGGAATTTACGCCCAATGCGACGGCCTGATAGTAGTCTTCGGCCAAATAGTCGATTCCGTCCCAGTCGGAAACTACAAAGCCGTCAAATTTCAGCTGCCCTTTCAGCACGTCGGTGACCAGCGCCTGGTGGCCATGGCACTTGTCGCCGTTCCAGCTGTTAAAAGACACCATCACAGTCAGCACCCCAGCTTCCAAAGCAGGGTAATAGGGCGACATGTGGGTTCGCTCCAACTCGTTCAGGCTAAGGGTGGTTTCGCCCTGGTCAATGCCATTGTTGGTGCCGCCATCGCCAACCCAGTGTTTCACACAGGCGACGACGCTGTCGTCGCCCAGATCGGCCTGCAATCCCTCGACAAATTTACCGGCGTACGAGCGCACGATTTCCGGGTCTTCAGAGTAACTTTCGTAAACGCGGCCCCAGTGGTTGTCGCGCGCCACTGCCAATGTGGGAGCAAAGGTCCATTCCACGCCAGTGGCCAGAATTTCCCGCGCGGTAACCTGCGCAATGCTGTTCAGCAAATCCGGGTCGTTGGTTGCGCCCAGGCCGATATTGTGCGGAAACACAGTTGCACCCAGCACGTTGTTATTGCCGTGTATGGCATCAACGCCATAAATGAGAGGGATGGCCAGATGATCGGCGTCCTCTTCCAGAGAGGCCGCCCAGTAGGCGTCGTTCATATCCACCCAATCCGCCGGGCGGTTTTCACCCGGCGTGGAACCACCGCCACTGAGAATGGAACCCAGATGGTACTGCTTTAACTGCTCGGGCGTGCAGGTCATGCGTTCAGCTTGTGTCATCTGGCCAATTTTCTGGTCGAGTGACATGCGAGCCAGCAGATTATCTACCTTTTTCTGCAGTTCCGGATTCTGTAGTGCGGGGTTCATACCTGTCCCTGGCCTAAGGGTTTACGTAAAACGGAATATTGGCATGCGCGGCATGGTTATTGCCATCGTATACATAAACAAACAGCCGGTAAGCGCCTTCCTCTTCGGGTGCGCGCAGTGAGATTACCGGCTGCGCGCCATTTTCGATTCGGTCTTCGATCAGTGCTGGCAAGTATTCTTCGGCGCCGCCTCCGGAAGTAGCCGTGGTTTCATTTCGAAGCTCCCACATATAGGTAAGCGGGTCTCCATCGGGGTCGGTGATATCAATTTCAGCGCGGTAGGGATGCCCGGCTTCCAGCGTGACGTTGTCCCAAGCGGTGAGGCCGTTCAGGTGCATGGAGTTGACGGCCGGAGTGCGGTTGTCGGGCCATTCGCCAGTCCAGATATATTCCATCACATCGATGGTTTCGGTCTCTTCGCCCGTGGGTGCAAACATGCCGAACCAGGTGGGGGTGCGTTCCTGTTTTTGTCCCCAAAGGAATACATAGTTGCCGATGGCCTGCTCGGGGAAGGGACGCAGCACCTCGTTGTAGCTTTTCAGGTAGTTGGCGGCCTTCATGGTGCTGGTGTCTTCAATGGGAGCACCCCATTCGGTTGTTCCCACCTCCCAAAAGCCCACTGCACCCCATTCGGTAATGAAGTAGGGCCGGGTGAAATTGTCGCGCTCGATGTATCGCGGCAGATTGATCAAATCGCCGTACAGCTGAATGCTGATGAAGTCCAGATCGGGCGCTCCTTCCTGAATTTCCTGCATCATTTGGGGGCTATAACCCGCCAGCGTGGTGGTGGTGGGGTGATTGGGGTCCAGTTCGTGAATCATCATTGAAATGTCGTTGACGGCATCCCACACACGCGTATCTGTGTAATCGAAGTTCAGCTCGTTGCCAATTATCCAGGTCAGCAGGGCGGGGTGATCCTTGTATTTCAGCACGGCTTCGCGCGCCGCTTCGAACTGCGCCGCCACGGCTGCCTGGTCGCCGTAGTCAAAGCCCCAGTGCTCTGCACCCATCGGAAGAGT
>CAKZNR010000248.1 GCA_937129725.1 uncultured Cellvibrionales bacterium
CGAGGGCGACAAGGAGAAGGGCGACGATAAGGAGAAGGGCGACGAGGGCGACAAGGAGAAGGGCGACGAGGGCGACGAGGGCGACAACGAGAATGGCAGCGACGGAAAGCCCAAGCAGAAGGCCATGCCCAAGAAGCGGCCATCCTCGACTGCAACGGCGGCGATCACGGTCAGGCGTTTGCGACCAATTTCAATCCGGAAATCAATATTCGGGAAGTGTCTGCCGAGTGCCGTCACTGGGAAGATGGCCAGTTTGTGACAACCGCGCCCATGTCCGAGTCGCGCAGTTTCGAGTGCCCCGAGGGAGTAGGCACCTACAGTATTTACCGCATGTACCACGAGGAATTGGAGTCGCTGACTTTGAATTTCCCCACCCTGAAGCGCGCCCAGTTCTGGATGAGTTTTTCAGAGAACTACCTGAAGCATCTCGAAGTTCTGAAAAATGTGGGAATGACCGGCATCGAGCCGGTGGAATTCAATGGGCAGCAGATTGTTCCGCTTCAGTTTCTCAAGGCGTTGCTGCCGGAACCCTCAACCCTGGGACCGCGAACCAGAGGTAAAACCTGCATAGGCTGTGATGTCACGGGAATAAAAGACGGCAAGCCGCGCCGCATGTACCTGTACCAGATTTGTGATCATCAAGCCTGCTACAGGGAGGTGGGCTCGCAGGCAATTTCCTACACCACAGGCGTGCCGGCTATGATTGGCGCGAAGATGATGCTGCAGGGCACCTGGCACAGGCCGGGTGTATGGAATATGGAAGAATTTGACCCTGACCCCTTTATGGATGATATGAATCGTTACGGCTTGCCCTGGTCTGTGATCGAACTGGAACCCCGGGACTAATCGGCCTGGCAATGCAACCTCGCAACCTGTCACCCGTTCGTCCGGACTATTTTGCCAACTTTGATCCGCAGCGGGTGCCGTCGCCCTGTTTTGTGGTAGACCAGATCGCAATTGAAGACAACCTGAAACTGCTGGCCGAAGTGGCCGACCAATCCGGGGCAAGGGTACTGCTGGCACTCAAGGCATTTTCGATGTTCGCACTGGCGCCCCTGTTCCGGCAGTACCTGCACGGCACCTGTGCCAGCGGGCTGATGGAAGCACGGCTCGGCAGGGAAGAGTTTGGCGGCGAGGTGCATACCTTTTGCGCCGCGTTTCGCGACAGCGAGATCGAGCAAGTTCTGGATCTGTCAGACCACCTGGTATTCAACTCGGTACATCAGTGGCAACAGTTTCGCCAGCAATGCCTGCAATCGGCCGCGGCAAAGCCCGGGCAGAAATTTGGCCTGCGGGTAAACCCGTTGCACAGCGAGGGCGCCACGCCCATTTATGACCCCTGCGCCAGTGGCTCTCGCCTGGGTATTCCAATTGATTCCCTGCAAGATTTTGATTGGCAGGGTATCAGTGGCATTCATTTTCACACGCTTTGTGAACAGGATTTTCCGCCTCTCGACCGCACCTTGGCCGTTATCGAGCAACAGTTGGGTGACCAGCTACACCGGCTTGACTGGTTGAACCTGGGAGGCGGGCATCACATCACTCGCGAGGGGTACCAGACAGGCGCCCTGGTAGAACGGTTAAAGCACCTGCGTGACACCTACCAGCTTCAGCTTTACCTGGAGCCGGGAGAAGCCTGCGCGCTTTATGCCGGGGTATTGGTAAGCGAGGTGCTCGACCTGAAATCGAACGGGCCGCAACTGGCTGTTCTGGATACCTCGGCAACCTGCCACATGCCCGATGTCATAGAGATGCCTTACCAACCGGATATTCGCCATGCCACGCGGGGTGAAGGCGGACCGTTCAGCTATCGGTTAGGAGGTCAGACCTGCCTGGCGGGGGACGTAATTGGTGACTACAGCTTTGACGCGCCGCTGCAAAGAGGGCAGCGGCTGATATTCGAAGAAATGGCTTATTACACCATGGTGAAAACCAATACCTTTAACGGCATTGCCTTGCCGAGCATGGCCGTTTGGAATTCAAAGAGCGACGAGATCAGCTTTGTGAAGCAGTTTGACTACAGCGATTTTCGCAACCGACTTTCCTGATCTTCTAAGCGCCCGGCATTTCTTCACATATTGATTGCAGGGATCAGGTTACTTTGCCTGGCCTCCCGGCGTGCCTGGTGAATCAGTATGTTGTAAGCCACCGCAGCCAGCACCAGCATGGCCGCAATCCAGCCGGCTGATTGGGCCGGGTTTTGCGCGAAGGTGCCAATCTGGAAAACAACTACCGCTGCGGCGTAGGCAATAATGGTATTCCAGACTGCAGAAAAAATTGCCCAGAATTTGCCTGCCTCCTTGTGAATGGCGGCCAGAGTAGCCACGCAGGGCACATACAAAAGCACAAACAGAAGGTAACAAAAAGCACCCAGAGTACCGGCAAAAAGCTGCGGCATCAGGGTAAGGGTGGTCACTTCAACCTCCTGATCTGCGGCAATCTCGTCC
Organism: uncultured Cellvibrionales bacterium; assembly: GCA_937129725.1. Taxonomy (GTDB): domain Bacteria; phylum Pseudomonadota; class Gammaproteobacteria; order Pseudomonadales; family GM7GCV1; genus JABJGI01. Next base: position 2,448 of record CAKZNR010000248.1, read on the forward strand.
AGCTCACCCGTGGTGTCAAAGCCAAGGCCGAGGGGATCTCCCAGCGAACCGGCCAGATCGCCCAGATTGGCTGGAACCGTGGCAAAGGCCTCGCCCAGCCCTGCAAAGAAGTTGAAGGCCGGCTCTTCGGTTTGAAGCTCGTCATTCATATCTGCCGCCATCGCCGAGTAGAGGGAGTCGAGGGTGCCCACCACTACTTCCTTGGCAAAAATGCCGGTGAAAATTCCTACCGCGGCGGGCCAGTTCTCGTCTTCAACGCCCATGGGTTCGAAGATGGGAATGATGCTTTTACCAATTTGCGAAAGCACAGAATTTTCGCTGTTCTCGTTGCCAAAACTGCCGTCGGTGCCGATTGAGTTGACGAAGTTCAGCACAATCACAATCAGCACGATCACCTTGCCTGCGCGTATGACAAATCCCCGTAACCGGTGCCAGGTATGTGTAAAGAGGCCGCGCAAGGTTGGCAAGTGGTAACTGGGCATTTCCATCAGGAAGGGGGTAATCGGGCTTCGCAGTACCTGTTTGCGCACTATCAGACCCGACAGAATCGCCAGCAGCATGCCGATTACATAAAGACCAAATACCACGTTCTGGCCATTGGTCGGGAAAAAGGCGGTGGCGAACAGTACGTAAACCGTCAGGCGCGCACCACAAGACATAAAGGGCGCCATGATAATGGTCAGCAGCCTATCTTGCGCCGTGTCCAGTGTTCGCGCCGACATGACGCCAGGTACGTTGCAGCCAAAGCCAACTACCAGGGGAATAAACGACTTGCCGGGTAGGCCTACCGACCGCATTAGTCGGTCGAGCACGAAGGCAACCCTCGCCATGTAGCCAGAGTCTTCCAGAAAGGTTTGGAAAAACAGCAGCGTCGCCACTACCGGAATAAAGCTGGCCACCAGCTGGATGCCACCGCCGGCACCATCGGCGATTAGAGTGGTCAGCCAGGTGGGCGAGCCAATTACCTGCAAGAGGGCGCGCGGTGTTTCGACAAAAATGACCCCTGCGGTCATGTCGAACAGGTCGATAAAGGCACTGCCCAGGTTGATGGTGAGCATGAACATCAAGTACATCACGCCGAGGAACATGGGGAACGCCAGCACCCGGTTAAGCAGTAACATATCGAGCCAATCGGTGAGGGTGCGTCGGTTTCCCTGTTCCTGGTGAGCCACGCCGGAGGTAATATCGGCAATCCACCGGTAGCGGTCCCGGCTGAGAGCTTCGTCCAGAGGGCAATCGAGCTCCTGCCGGCAGGTCTCGGCCACAGCCGCGAGTTTTTCTCGCGATTCAGTAGCCAGCCCTTCAAGGCTTTCTTTCTCGCCCTCGAGTATGGCGCTTGCCACCAGCCGGCTAACCGGGCCATCGCCGTCTGCGCAAATTTCCTGAATTTGGGCGATCGCTTGTTCCACGGGTGCCGAAAGTCGAGCCCGGTGCATTTTTTGCTGGTCTGCCTGATTGTGATTCAGCAACACATCAATCAATACGCCCTTGCCTTCCCCGCGACTGGCAATCAGGGGTACTACCGGACAACCCAATTCTTCGGTCAGCTTGTAGGGGTCGATGTGCATGCCCTGTTCATCGGCCACGTCCATCATATTGAGCGCAACCACCACCGGCAGTCCGGCATCGATCAGCTGGGTCGTCAGAAACAGGCCGCGCTCGAGGCTGGATGCATCGATGATATTGACCAGCAGATCGGCCTGGCCCTGCAGCAGGAAATCCTGTGCGATCTGTTGGTCGAGCGAGGCGCTTTCGTGGCCAACGGCCAGTGAGTAGGTGCCCGGCAGGTCGACAACCTCTATCCGCTGCCTGGCGTGGTTGAAGTGACCTATTTTTTGTTCAACCGTTACCCCGGGCCAATTGCCAACCTTCTGCCGCGAACCGGTCAGCAGGTTAAATAGGGTAGTTTTTCCGCAATTGGGGTTGCCCACCAGAGCAATGGTAAGTGGGCCGTCATCGCGCGCTGCTGCAGGCATGTAGTGCTGGACAGTGTTCATACTTTCTCGATCAGGATGCCATTGGCTTCCTCGCGGCGCAGGCTAAGCCGGAATCCGCGAACCATTATCTTGATGGGATCACCCAAAGGCGCTATCTGCTGAACTTTCAATTCAACACCCGGCGTCACGCCCAAACTGAGCAGTTGGCGCTGGTAGTTTTCCGGCAACCCGGAAAAGCCGGTAACCCGGGCACAATCGCCCGGGCGCAGTTGGTTAAAACGGTTAACAGGTTTCATGGTTGTCCCACAAGATGTCATTTGGACATTGTAAACGAGAATGAAAATGATTCTCAATAACGTTTCGAGGTTTTTTTGATCTCTGACACTTTGCTAATGGATCAGTGTGTTTTGTTAGGCTGCATTCTGCACAGCCCGAGCGGAAGGGTATTAACCTACGTCAAAATCTTCGTCGATTCCCGGGCGGGTGGAACGGGGTTGCCGGTTGTTTTCCGGCAATGTCGACGCGCCAGTGGAATCCAGCGCCCTTGTCAGGCCCTCAATTCGGCTGGTAACGAAGTTCTCGCGCCCAACGCGGTCGCTGATGCCCATTTGGTCCATGCGATCGCGAGCTCCGGCATTGGGGCACAAAACAAACACCTGGGCACCGGTATCCAGCGCTTCGACAATGGCGTTTTCCAGCGCCAGGCCAGAGGAGACACCCAGAAAATTCACGTCGCTCAGGTCGAGAAGCATGGCCTGGTAGTTTCCCGCCCGCTGATGTTGTCGGGCAATCGCTTTGGACACGGAAAAAATCATCGGCCCGGATAAATAAAAAAGCAGCACTTTGCCGTTGGCGCGGTCGAGCATCTCGCGTTCAACGGGTGATAGCGGAACATCGTTGTCGCTGTCACTGATGGCCTTGATGGTGTCTTCCTGCACCCGGGAGAGCCGTTCGATTACGATGATGTTGGAAATAAACACACCCAACCCAACGGCAACAATCAGGTCGACAAATACGGTCAGGCCCATCACCCCGTACATGATGAAGGTTTGCGACAGGCTGAGTTTGTGTGCCCGCTGCAGAAAGCTCCAGTCGAGAATATTGAAGCCAACGTACACGGCAATGCCGGCCAACACCGCCATTGGAATTGGCTCGGTCAGCCCGCCGGCTACCAATACCACTGCCAGCAGAATGAGTGCCCGCAGCACACCACTGACTGGCGAGCGCGCACCCACCTGCACATTGACTACGGTTCCCATGGTGGCGCCGGCACCAGGCAGGGCACCGAACATGCCGGCTACCAGATTGGCGATGCCCTGGCCGCGCAGCTCCTTGTCGGAATCATGCTCTTTGCGCGTCAGGCTGTCGGCAATCACCGCGGTCAGCAGGGTGTCGATGCATCCCAGAGTGCCCAGCGCCATGGCGTCAATCACCATGGCAGTCAGCATTTCTGGTGAAAAGGTGGGAATCACAAAAGAGGGCAGCGAAGAGGGAATTTCGCCAATGCGGCGGATCTGGTCAGTCTCAAACAGGGCAACCGAAAGCAGGGTAACAGCCACCAGGGCAACCAGCTGTGGCGGGCAGAGTTTGCGCCAGGCCGCGGGCATCAGGAAGAGTATGCTCAGAGTGAGAAGGCCGAGGAACAGTTCAGGAAAATGCAGGTTCATCAGAATAGAAGGCAGCGACTGCAGGGTGCCGGAAACGCCGCCAGGTGGTGCTGCCTGCCCCATTAAGGGGGCCAGCTGCAGGGTGATCAGTATCACTCCGATACCCGACATGAAGCCGCTCACTACCGAGTAGGGCATCAGGGTGACGTACTTTCCAAGTTTCAGCATGCCAATGAGAATTTGGAAGGCGCCCGCCATCATCACCACAGTGAACGCCATGGCATAGCCCTGTTCCGGGTACTGCGCCATCATGGAGGTGAGCACTGCTGTCATGATGACAGTCATCGGCCCGGTGGGTTCGGAAATCAGGCTGGAGGAGCCGCCAAACAGGGCCGCAAACAGGCCGACCAGAATGGCACCCCACAAGCCCGCTTCGGCGCCTGCGCCAGAGGCTACTCCGAATGCCAGTGCCAGCGGGAGAGACACAATCGCCGTGGTAACCCCGCCAAAAAGATCACCCTTCGGCGTAAAGCTTTTGAACCGGTCGAGGGTTTCCAATTTAAGGTTGGGCATTTGGGGCGTCCCTTTGATAAATGCTTGGTTCGCTAGGAAACGGAAGTTTAGCTTGTCGCGGGCCTCTGCGTCAGCCTGTATTCAGCCATGGGAATGTGGCAATCTGAAACTACATCCATCTCGACTGCAGCAAAATGTTTCCACCCACGCGACAAAGCTATAGCGCTGACGAGTCTCTTGTAGCAATGGGTTCGGCAGATCTCGAGCGGTTACCAATGCCATTGGATGTATTGATTTGGAATATGGCCAAATGCAGGGCAGATGACTGGCAGGCAGATTTTCTTGAATTGGTGCACGGCCATCAGCTTTTGCTGTTGCAGGAGGCCGGCTTGTCACCGGTAAACCTTGAGATCTTCGACCAGCATGAATCTTTTGAATGGCAGCTGGCCCGGTCTTTCCGCATGTTGCGAAAGCGGCTGGATACGGGTGTAAAAACCGGCAGTCGCTGCGCTGCGACAGCGAGTTTCTGTTGGCATTCTCCCGATGCCGAGCCCTTTGTTCGCACCCGTAAAATGTTGCTGCAAACAGTCTATCCGCTGGAGCATGGTGAGCAGCTTATGGTTCTGAATGCGCACGCGATTAACTTCGTGCGAATGACCGGGTTTCGTCGACATCTCGACCAGTTCGCTGAAGCCGCGCACGAGCATGGGGGTCCATTGCTGCTGGGCGGCGACTTCAATACCTGGCGCCCGGCGCGAATGCGCTACCTGGTTGATCTCAGTACCGAGCTTGGAATGCAGGAAATCGACATTCCGCGACCCAGGCGAGCGCGACACCTGGGCCAGCACCTGGACCATCTTTTTGTGCGCGGTTTGCAGCCCAGCCGGGTTCAACTCTGTGCAGCTATCCAGAGTTCCGACCATCTGCCTATCAGTGTTCGATTAGAGCGTGCATGAGGCTCTCTATCTGCTAACCTTGCTGTCCCACAGGTTGGTTGTCCCATGAGACTTTTCCACTTTTTTGAAAGCCTGATAAAGCCCTTTCCCGAGGCGCATCCGAAGCAGCCGCCTGCCTCTCTGTTTGCCTTTTGCCGCCACTATTCTCGCGGCTGCGAACCGGTCTTGCTGGTGATGGCACTGCTCAGTGCCACGATCGCGATTCTTGAAGTGATGCTATTTGGCTTCATGGGGCAGCTGGTGGACTGGTTTGCAGTCAGAGACCCCTCAACCTTTCTTCAGCAGGAAGCGGGAAAGCTGATTTTTTACTCGTTGTTGGTACTGCTTCTGCTGCCGGTGACGGTGCTGCTTCACTCGATGCTGCTGCACCAAAGCCTGCTGGGCAATTTTCCGATGATTATTCGCTGGCAGGCCCACCGTTTTTTGCTTGGTCAGAGTTTAGGGTTTTTCCAGAACGAATTTGCCGGTCGTATCGCCACCAAGGTGATGCAAACCTCGCTGGCCGTTCGCGAAACCGTGATGAAGCTGCTGGATATCCTGGTTTATGTGCTGGTCTACTTTTTCAGCATGATGTATCTGGTGGCACAGAGCGACTGGCGCCTGGCCTTACCGCTGCTGGTTTGGCTGGTGGTTTATGTGGTGATCTTGCGCAACCTGCTGCCGCGGCTGAAACGCATCTCCCAGAAGCAGGCCGATGCCCGGTCGGTGATGACGGGCCGCGTGGTGGACAGCTACACCAACATTTCCACGGTGAAGCTGTTTTCTCACAGCAGTCGCGAGTCGGCCTATGCCAAAGAGGGCATGCAGCAGTTTCTGGACACCGTGCACCCGCAGATGCGGCTGGCTACCTGGTTGTATTTTCTGGTGTGGGCGTCCAACTCGCTGTTGGTTTTTTCAACCGCCGCGCTGGCGGTCTGGTTGTGGATGGAGGCATTGGTGTCCCCCGGCGCTATTGCCATTGCTATTAGCTTGTCGCTGCGTCTGAACGGCATGTCGCAGTGGATTATGTGGGAGATATCGGCCCTTTTCGAGAATATCGGCACAGTGCAGGACGGTATGAATACCCTGGCCACTCCTGTTGCGGTAGAGGACGCCGAGGATGCAAAAGAGCTCGGCGTTGCGGCCGGGCAAATCGAGTTCAGGCAGGTCGGCTTTGCCTACAACAGTGATCGCAGTGTGTTTGATGGCCTTGATCTATGCATCGCAGGGGGCGAGAAAGTGGGGCTGGTGGGGCGCTCAGGCGCCGGCAAGTCAACCCTGGTTAACCTTCTGCTGCGCTTCTATAACCTGGATAGCGGAGAAATCTGCATCGATGGTCAATCAATTGCCGGGGTTAGCCAGGAAAGCCTTCGCGGTGCCATTGGTATGGTGACCCAGGATACCTCGCTGCTGCACCGTTCGGTGCGCGATAACATTCTGTATGGCGGCAACGATGCCAGCGAGCAGGATCTTTTGCAGGCGGCCAGCAATGCCGAGGCGCTGGAATTTATTCAGGAACTGGTGGATATCAAGGGCCGCCGGGGTTTTGACGCGGTGGTGGGCGAGCGCGGCGTAAATTTGTCGGGAGGGCAGCGCCAACGCATTGCGATTGCGCGCGTGATGCTGAAGAACGCACCCATCCTGGTGCTGGATGAAGCCACTTCGGCGCTGGATTCCGAGGCCGAGGCCGCAATTCAGTCCAGCCTCGACCGACTGATGCAGAACAAAACCGTCATTGCGATAGCGCACAGGCTATCTACCATTGCTGCAATGGATCGCTTGCTGGTGCTGGATGAGGGGCGAATTGTCGAGTCGGGCACCCATGCCGAACTGGTGCGAAAAGGCGGTATTTACGCCACCCTGTGGCAACACCAATCGGGTGGTTTTATCGGGTTGGAGTAGGGGGCGAGTCAAGTGTCTGACCCTTTAAGGGGGGCAGTTACTTTGACCGCGCATCTGACACTCCCTTGAGGGGCATCGGAGCATTTTGTTTGGGTCGGCTGACGCCTCACCAAACTATTGCTGCGCCTGTTCGCGCTGGGCTTTGCGCTGGAGATACTTCTTTTCCCGCCGCTGCTGCATTACCGCCAGGCCGTCCTGGCCCAAATGGCTTTCGCCGCGCGCGCGCGCCAGTTCTATTTGCCGTTCGCGCTCGGCGTAGCGCTGACGCTGTGCGTCGCTTTGCTTGCCGTAGCAGCGGTGGCAACTCACGCCTTTCTGGTAATGCGGGTGTTGTTTGTCGGCTTCGGTGATTGGGTAGCGGCAGGCATGACACTGATCGTACTCGCCTTTTTCAAGTTGGTGGTTTACTGCAACCCGTTCATCGAATACAAAGCATTCGCCCTGCCAGAGTGATTCTTCCTCGGGGACTTCCTCAA
>CAKZNR010000249.1 GCA_937129725.1 uncultured Cellvibrionales bacterium
CGATTCGAGGATCTTCTTGCGCAGTTCGATGTCGGCGGCCTGGATATCGGCAACCAGACCCATCGACAGGCGCGAGAGCAGGCGCGGTTCGACACCGTCGAGCGCCTGCGGCGCGCGGTCGGCAGCAAAGACCAGTCGCTTGCCTTCGGCCAGCAGCGCGTCGATCGTGTAGAGCAGCTCTTCCTGAGCGCTGGCCTTGCCGATGATGAACTGGATGTCGTCAACCAACAGCAGATCAAATCCGCGCAGGCGCGCTTTAAACTCGATCATTTCATTCTGGCGCAGCGCCTGAACAAATTCGACCATAAAGCGTTCAGCCGAGCAGTAGAAAATCCGCGCGCGCGGATGCGCCGCCAGATAGGCGTGGCCAATCGCGTGCATCAGGTGGGTTTTGCCGAGACCGGTATCGCCGTAAAGGAACAGCGGATTGTAGGCCTGCGCGGGAGACTGGGCGACCGCGAGGGAGGCGGCTTGCGCCATCTGGTTGTTGCCACTGCCCACGGTGAGAATCAACCGATTGCCAACCTGTTCGGTTTCGTATTGCGCGGCCAGTTCGAGATTGAGCACCAAGCGAGTGCGTTCATCGGTGCCCAGCAGAACGGCCTCGGACGCATTGGCGAAGTTAAGCGGAAACTCACGCTGGCTTACCTCGTTGGTGACACTGGGCATATCCAGAACAATTCGCGCCGGTTCTTCGATGACATAAACCTGGCTATCAACCGGGTCGGCATCAGACAGACGGAGCTCTACCTGAAAACTGTCCTGGCCAAGCGCGCGGAAATCAATGGATTGCAGTGACCCGGCGTCGACCTGGCTGGCCGCTGCAAACAACAGCAGCGCCAGAGTCTTTATGTGAAATACACCTGCTCGTTTCATGACTCAATCCTGACTTAGTAATTCACTTTAACCGTGCGCGGACGTTCAATCCAGCCGCCCTGGCCGTCCGGTACGATTTCGATAACCTTGACTTGGGTGCCATTAATGCTGGTGATCATGCCGTGGTTTTGGCCCAGGTACATGCCGTCGCGAACCCGGTGCACCGAGCCGGTGCCGTCACCGACCAGTGCCCACTCCACGCCGCCCATGGTGATATTGCCTACCACTGTGAGCTCGGCAAAGTTAAAGCGTTCCAGGTACTGACGCGGTCGCGAGCTATCTGGAGCCTCGGTGGGCGTTCCGGTTTCCTGGCGAAGCACTACATTGCGTGGCGGATCGAAAGGCGACCGCAGCCCGGCCGCCGAGTAAAAAATGGACACATAGGGTGGGAACGCCGGCAGCGGGTCGATTCGCCCGCCGCTTTTAGAGCGCTCGGCCGCCATAAAGGCGTCGAGGTCTTCGTTGCGAGCCGAGTTACAGCCCACCAATACAAGGCTGGCAAGCAGGGCAACTGAAAGGTAGCGGGTTGGCATCATTATTCCTCCGCTCCTTCACGGTAGCGGTAGGTTTTGGCCTGAATATTCATGGTCAGGGTTGGTTCACCGTTATCGCTGATCGTGAAATCGTGCAGTGTGACAATACGCGGCAGGCCCGCAACGCCACTCACAAAGGTGGCGAAGTCGTGGTAGCCACCACGCGCCACGATGTTTATTGGCAACTCAATGTAGTAGTCGTGCGCCACCTCGGATTGCAGGGCAATGCTTTCGATGGTGAGGCCGCTGGCCAGGCCGGTCTCGGTGACATCCTCGAGTAGATCCGGCACGTCGGTATCGGTGGGCAGCTGATCAATCAGGGTTTGCAACCGCAACTCGAGCTCTTCCAACTGCATGCGATAGGCCTGAAGGTTGGCGGCTTCGAAAGCTCGCTGGCTGAACTGCGTTTTCAGCTGGGCTTCGTTGGCCACTTCGGTATCCAGTCGCGAGTTTAATGTACGTATTTGGGTGTACCACATCAGCCCCAAGACCAGCGCAAATGCCAGAATGCAGCTAATAACCCGTACAACAACCGGCCAGCTACCAATATTGTCGAGGCGGATCTCCGACAGGTCGAGGTTGTTTAGCTCGTTGATAACGTCGCGGAGGTTCATTCTTCTTCCTCCGTTTCTTCTTCCTGGTCTACCACGTGGGCAGTCATGCTGAAGCTACTGCCCTGCGGGCCGAGAGTGGCATCGGCATCTACCCGGGTCAGGTTGGGATTATCAAACTTCCCTGAATCGTGCAGCCTGCGCATAAAACTGGACACCCGGTTGTTCGACTCGGCCTTGCCTTCCAGCGAGAGGTTGCTGCCTGCTACTTCCATTTGCTCAACAAAGGTGCCATCGGGGACGGCGCGGGCAAAATCGTCGAACAGTTGCACAATCTCGGGACGGTTGGTTTGCAGCCCCTTGATTACGCTCATTCGATCAATCATGTCTGATTTTTTGTCGCGCAGGTCGCGAATTTCAGCTACGTCGCGGTTGAGCTTGTCAATTTCCTGCTGCAGATAGGTGTTTCGCGCTTGCTGCGCGCTGATGTCCAGTTTGACGCTGGTTTGCCAGGCGAAGCCCACGAGGCCGCCAAGAATGGCAACGCCCACCAGCACAACCAGAAACTGGCGGCGGCGCTCTTCGCGAAGCTCTTCGCGCCAGGGGAGTAGATTGATATCTGGCATCAGCTAACTCCTCGCAGTGCCAGCCCTGTGGCAATCAGCAGGCTGGGGGCAATCTTTTCCAGCTCCGACTGCCTGATACCCGAGCCAAGTGACATGGTTTTAAAAGGGTTGGCAGCAACCACCGGTACCTCGATGCGGGCCTCGGTCATTTTTGCCAGGGCATCGCCCGATACGATACCGCCAGCCAGAATCATGGTATCCAGTTGGCTGTATGAGGTTGAGGAATAGAAAAATTGCAGCGAGCGTGAAATTTGTTGAACCAGGCTGTCGCGGAAGGGTGCCAGCACTTCCTGCTCATAGTCGCCGGGCAGGTCGCCGTCACGCTCGGCCGCCATGGCCTCTTCTGCCGACAGGCCATAACGGCGCATGATTTCTTCCATTAACTGTTTGGTGCCAAACATCTCGTCGCGGCTATATACGGTGGAGCCTTTGTCGAGCACGTTTACTCGCAGCGTGGTGGCACCGCAGTCGACCACGGCAATCAGGGCGTCGCTGTCTTCTTCAAGGTGTTCGGCAAGGTAGGGGTAAACGCGCTCGAGGCAGAAGGGCTCAACATCGACAACCTTGGCTTCCAGCTCGGCCATTTCCAGCATGCCGGTCAGAGCCTCGATGGATTCCTTGCGGCAGGCTGCCAGCAATACTTTGGCGGTTTCGTTCTCGCCACTTTCCTGAATTTCAATTGTGGTGAAATCGACAGCAACCTCTTCCAGTGAGTAGGGAATGTACTGCTCGGCTTCCATTAGAAGCTGAATTTCCATTTCGTCTTCACTGAGCTCGGCAGGCATATCCAGTACGCGGGTAATAACTGCCGAACCTGGAACGGCCACGGCGACATGCTTGGTTTTGGTGCGCGCCATGGTAACGGCCCGACGAACCACCAGGGCCATTTCTTCGGGTTTCTCTATGCGGCCTTCCACCACAGTTTCTGGCGGCAGGGCGTGCACGCCCGCGCTGACAACCTGAACGCCCCGTCCGGCTTTCGCGAGCTCAACCAGTTTCAGCGAACTTGACCCCACGTCAATGCCGAGAAGCTGGTTACTTTTCTTGTTGAACAGGGAAATCTGCATCAGACATCACCTGCCTTAATCTGATTTGAACGGTATTCCCGCCCCGCCGTCACAGATGGTCCGATATAATGTGTCTTCAATTTTGCCACTTGGCAGAGGAACTCCAAAGCACTTTCGATGGCTGTTATAAGGCAATTGTTCATTTTCTGCTTACGCCTGGGCATAGCGGGGGCCGCTTTTGGCGCGGCAACCGTAGCCGGCGTACTGCTTTATTTGACCCCGTCGCTGCCGTCGGTAGACCAACTGCGCGATGTTCACCTGCAAACGCCCCTGAAGGTTTTTGCCGAATCTGGTGAGCTGATTGGTGAGTTCGGCGAGCAGCGCCGAACGCCCATCAGCTACGAAGATATTCCGGATCATTTTGTTCACGCCATTCTCTCAGCCGAGGATGATAGCTTCTTCGAGCATAGTGGCGTTGATTTGATGGGATTGTTGAGAGCCGCGTCACAAATTGTGACGACGGGAAGCATCCAATCCGGCGGCAGCACTATCACCATGCAGGTCGCCCGCAACTTTTTCCTCAGTCTGGAACAGACATTTACCAGAAAATTCAATGAGATTCTAGTGGCACTTGAGATAGAGCATGAACTATCCAAGGAAGAAATTCTAGAGTTGTATGCAAATAAGATTTATCTGGGCAAGCGAGCTTACGGCATTCAGGCGGCCTCGCAGGTTTACTACGGCAAGGATATTGGCGAGCTGGACCTGGCCCAGCTGGCGATGATTGCCGGCCTACCCAAGGCGCCTTCTTCTTCCAACCCCATCAATGACCCCCAGCGAGCGCTGGAGCGCCGCAACTGGATTCTGGGGCGTATGTTGTTGCTGGGGTACATCGACCAGGGCCAGTACGACAGCGCCACGGTGCAACCGGTTACGGCGGCTTACCACGGCTCTACGGTTGAACTGGACGGTACCTGGGTGGCCGAAATGGTGCGCGAAGAGATGGTGAATCGCTTCGGCCTAGCCGCTTACGAAGATGGCTACGAGGTGGTTACCACTGTTGACGGAGAGTTGCAGCGTTCGGCCGAGGCGGCAGTGCGAGCCGGGGTAGAGCAGTACGATTTTCGCCATGGTTTCCGGGGCGAAGAGCAGCGTATTCCCGACAATGCCATGCGAACCCTTGAGTCGCTGAGTGAATGGCTTGATCAACAGCCGGTATTGAGTGGGTTGGTTCCGGCAGCGGTAACCGATGTTGATGATGAGGCCGGGATTGCCCGGTTGATGCTCCCCGGCGGCGAGCTGGTTGAGTTGGGCTGGGATCAGGGATTCTCCAGTTGGCGGCGCTATCGCACGGAAAGCTGGCAAAGCGTAATTGAGTCGGTAAGCGAGGTGCTGCAGGTTGGTGACCTGATTCGGCTGGAGCCGCGCGGTGATAGCTGGTTTTTGGCCCAGGTGCCCAGGGTGCAGGCAGGCATGGTTGGGCTTAACCCGGATGACGGTTCCATTTCTGCCCTGGTGGGTGGCTACGACTTCTATCGAAGCCGGTTTAACCGCATTACCGACGCCAATCGCCAGCCAGGCTCCAATATGAAGCCTTTCCTTTACGCTGCCGGGCTGAGCGAGGGCTACACAGCGGCCAGCCTGATTAACGACGCACCCATTGTGTTTGAAGACGCGGCACTTGAAGACGTTTGGCGGCCGGAAAATGATTCCGGCGTGTTCTATGGCCCCACCAGATTGCGAAAAGCGCTATACCTTTCGCGCAACCTGGTTTCCATTCGGTTGTTGCGCGGTATGGGAATTGACGCGGCTCGTGAAGCCATCATCGATCTTGGTTTTGAGCCCGACGACCTGCCCTATAACCTGACCCTGGCCTTGGGTAGCCAGGGGTTGGCACCGCTGAAGATGGCCACGGGGTACGCCCTGTTTGCCAATGGTGGCTACCGGGTCGAGCCCTGGTTTATTCGCGAAATACGCGACCGAAACGGTGAGCTGGTTTACCAGGCTAACCCGGCAACGGTGTGCCGCGACTGCGATGAGCCGGTTTCGGCGGCTGAGCCGGCCGCCACAGTTAACAATGGCTCTCTGCTGCTGAATCCGCAGTTGCAGGAAAATCAGCTACCTGTGCGCGAGGCCCAGCAGGTAATGGATCCGCGTGTTGCCTTCATTATGGATACTATTCTTCGCGATGTAGTGGCGAAGGGAACCGGCACCCGGGCCCAGCAGTTGGGCAGAAGTGACATTGCCGGAAAAACCGGTACCACCAACGGCCCCCGGGACGCCTGGTTCTCTGGTTATAACCCCGACATAGTGGCTACCGCCTGGCTGGGATTTGACGATAATGGTTTGCTGGGCAGTGGAGAGTTTGGTGGCTCGGCGGCTTTGCCTATCTGGATGAACTTTATGCAGGTGGCATTGCGCGACAAACCCGAACAGGTGCCCGTGCCACCACCCGGGCTGGTGCGAGTGCGTATAGACCCCGAAACCGGTGAGCGCGCCGAAACCGGCAACCCCAGTGCCATGTTCGAGTGGTTTCTTGAAGAAAACGCGCCGGCGCTGCTGCCGCAGGACAGTTTCAACGGGTCTGGCAATGGCAGCAATGGCGGCGGTGTCACCGACGGTCTGTTCTAAAGTGTCTGACATCCCGGCGCAGCCGGGTGTCTGACCTGAATTGGCCGGTAAAGTGTCTGACCCCGCAGGGGTCAGATGCTGACTGCCCCGCCGCGTGACGGGGCGTACACTCGGGCACAAAAAAGCCGGCGTTTGCCGGCTTTTTGATTGCGTTTTGGCCCAGGCTTATTTGCTGGAGATGCGACCGCCGAAACGCTTCTTGAATTTGTCGATGCGACCGCCGGTGTCAACAATCTTTTGTTGGCCGGTGTAGAAGGGGTGACACTTGGAGCAAACGTCTACATGCATATCGCCAGCGCGGGTGGAACGGGTTTTAATAACGTTACCGCAGCTGCAAGTCGCAGTCAGTTCAGAATAGTTGGGATGAATATCAGCTTTCATGATTAAGGCACCTATCAGTGGTTGTACCGCCCTTCCTGGCGGAGCCGAAAAAGTTGCTCAGGCCCAGGACACGGCACGGTGGCGTGCGAAAAAGAGCGCGCATACTAGCAGAAAACTGCTCAATGACAAGTAGTTACTGGAACCTGGCGCTGCCTTGCCCGCTGCGCCGGCTGTTTTGCTACCGCGCTGCAGGAAAGCTGGCGATTCAGCCGGGTGATTGGGTTGACGTGCCCTTTGGCCAGCGACAGGTTCGTGCTCTGGTAATACAGGCTTTGGAAACACCGCCCTCGGGTGTTGATTTGCGTGACATTGAAGGCGTGGCGCCCGAGCAGCAGCGATTGCCGGAAAGCCTTATGGAATTAATACAGTGGGCCAGCCGCTATTACCACGCACCGCCCTGGGAGGTTGTCAGCAGTTTGTTGCCCGGCCTGCTAAGCCGCGGTGGCATGCCGCAGCCCGAGCCTGTGTGGCGGCCCGCTCAAAGCTCGCGATCCGGGGTAAGCAGCCGGGCCAAGCGCCAGGTTGAGCTACTGGATTACCTCGACAGGATAGGGCCCGCGACGCGTTCGCAGATTCGCAAGGCCGGCTTTTCAGCCGCCATATTCAGGCAGCTCGAACAACAGGATCTGCTGCAGGCCAGTGAACCGGCAATTTCCCCACTGCTGGTTGATCGGAGCAGGCTGCACACGCCCAGCCCACAGCAGGCCAGTGCGATCGAAGCGGTGCGCAAATTGCCCGCCCAGCGTTTCCTGCTTGAGGGAGTAACCGGCAGCGGAAAAAGCCTGGTGTATCAGCATCTTGTTGCCGATGCGCTGGAGCAGGGCGGGCAGGTGCTGGTGCTGGTACCGGAAATTGGGCTGGTTCAGCCAATGGTTGATCATCTGGCTGAAACCGGAGTGGAAGTAAGTACTTACAATAGCTCGATGACAGACCGCGAGCGCGCGCTGGTGTGGGCGCAAGCAGCGGCCGGCCAGGTTCGCCTGGTCGTTGGTACGCGTTCTGCGGTTGCATTACCCATGCCCAACCTGCAGTTGATGATTCTGGATGAGGAGCACGATACTTCTTACAAGCAGCAAGAAGGCATGCGTTACCAGGCGCGTGATCTGGCCCAGTTACGCTCCGTTCGTCAGGGTTTTGGCTTGTTGATGGGCTCGGCAACACCCTCGTTGGAGGTGCTGAACCAGGTAGATCGCGGTTCGGTGATCTCGTTGGAAATGCCAAATCGTGTGGGCGGCGCGGCTCTGCCTACCTGGCAGCTAACCGATGCGGCCCATTCGGCAGAGCGGCCCTTTAGCCAGGAAGCTTTGCAGCAGATGGCTGGCACGCTGAAGCGTGGCGAGCAGGTGATGGTTTTTTTGAATCGCCGAGGCTATTCACCCCTGTTGCAGTGTCTGCAGTGCGGTTGGCAGGCGCGGTGCCCCCTGTGTGAGGTTCGCCTCACCTGGCATCGAAGCCGGCGTGAGATGCGCTGCCACCAATGCGACCAGCGCAGCGCCGTGCCGCAAGCCTGCGGCCATTGCCACAGCAGCGAGCTGTTGCCCATTGGCCTTGGCACCGAGAGACTGGAAGAGCAAATGCAGCAGTCATTTCCGGGCATCCCAATTATTCGAATCGATCGCGATTCGGTGCGAGGACGCGAAGGGTTCAAGAGGCAGGTGAGTCAGGTAGGCCGGCAGGGTGCGGCTATATTGGTAGGTACCCAGATGCTGGCCAAGGGCCATCACTTTCCCAACCTTAGTTTGGCGGTAGTGCTGGATCTCGACTTTGCACTGCAATCAGCCGACTTCAAGGCAGCCGAACAGGCGGTTCAGCTGGTTACGCAGGTGGCCGGTCGAACCGGCAGAGAAAAACTGGCGGGCCAGGTGCTGGCTCAGACCGCGTTGCCAGCGCATCCACTGTTTACCTTTATTACCGCCAATAACTATGCCGGTTTTGCCCGCGCAGAGCTTCAGCGCAGGCAGCAATTGGCGCTGCCGCCTGTAACTCACATGGCATTGGTGCGAGCCGAGTGCGATTTGCCACAGGAAGCCGAAAAGCTGTTAAAACCTTTGCAGGCTGGCCCGGGGTGCACAGTTTTAGGCCCATACCCCTGCCTTACCGAGCGGCGCCAGGGGCGTTACCGTTACCAGGTTCAATTGGTAAGCGAAAACCGCTCCAACCTGCACAAGCAGCTGGACGTATGGGTTCAGCTTCTGGAGAAAAACCGCAACAGAAAAGTGCGCTGGCATCTGGACATCGACCCCGCCTCGCTGGACGGCTAGCGCTGCCGAAGCAGCAAATCGGGCCAGCTATTGATGCCGATACGCCCGAGTACGGTTGGCCCCTCAGGCCCCGGTTCAATAATCAACGCTTCGCCATCGGCCATGGCACGCCCCTCATCACCAAAGGCGGCCGAGATATTTCCGGCATGAGTGATAATCAAGCGGTTGCCAAGCCCAACACGGCGGCCGGCTTGAAACCGAAGCCACTCTTTCCCCTCGGGCGTATTGGCCGAGCCACTGTCGAGCTCAACCACCAGCTGAGGCGTACCGTAACCGGCATGGCGTGAAGTTTGCTCGGCGCGGAATGCCGGGCTGGAATAAATCGCGGAGATATGGATACCCGCCGAGCGCCAGCTGAGACCCATATCTGTGGCCGCCAGCTGCCCGGATTCACTTAACTGCCGCTCCAGGGCGAAGTTGCGGCGAGCACCTTCTTCTTCCGAGGGCAGGTCGCGTGGCGCATTGGCATGACGCATGACAATTACAAGACCCCCGTTTTGCAATTTCTCAACGATCTTCTCCGGCTCGACGGCCCGCCCGGCCTGAGCAAAAAACAGCATCAATGCAGAGAGCGCAAAAGCAGCGATGCGAATCATGTAATTCCCCCGGTAAGTACCATTTACCTATCTTACCCCAAGCATCACAACTCCGGCCGAGCAGTTCCAGTCGCAATGGCACAATGCCTTGTGCCAGTTCACACTTCCGCTTGAAACTCGTCCTTGCCTACTGGATTGGGCGCTTCGGGTTGTTTCGAAGGCCGCACTACCAGGGTACCGGCCAGTTTGTCGTGTAAACCCTGTTTTCGCTTGTCCCAACCCACCCAAAGAATGCTGATCATCAGGGTGGGGATGCACAGGTAATAACCCAGGTAGCGGCCAATCAACTGGCCGTTCGAGGGCTTGCCGCCGGTGTTGGCGTCGACAATCTTCATGCCCAGCAACATCTTCCCGGGGGTGGCCGATTTGTATATCCAGAAAAGAATAACTGCCACTGCAGGGGCAATGTAGCTCAACAGAAAATCCACTGGCCCCTGTATTGCCGAGTCGGACATCCAGTAATCTGGCCCGTAGAAGATCGCCAGCAAAGGCATTAGCACCAGCATCAGCAAAATCGAATCGATCAGCGACGCGGCAACGCGAATCCAGCAGCCTGCGTAGTGATGGGTTTCCATCGATCTAACCTCGGCTATGGGCAATTTGCCCAAGTTTAGCTACTTTTAGCATCGCTGCCATTTTTTGTGAAGTTGATTTCCGCAGGTCTGCAGGGTAGCGGTAGAATAGGCATATAGTCGGAGCAGTTCATGGTCAAATCAACCCATCGCGGTGCCTCAAAAAGCAGTCAGTCGGAACACAGCGGAAGCTGGGGTGGCCTGTTGTTGCTGGGCTTTGTGTTGGGCGTGGTCAGCACTCTGGGCGTGCAATACCTTTTCAACTCCAACGGCACTTTACCCCTGGCAGAGCCCGAAGGTATGGCCGGGGACGAGGGAGACGAAAGCCGCAATTTCGAGTTCTATACCCTGCTAAACGATATGCAGGTTCAGGTGCCTGACAGCGATATTCAGTTGGCCGAGGACGACAACATTATTTACTGGTTGCAGGCGGGCTCGTTCCGCAGCACCGATGACGCCGAAAACCTGCGCGTCAACCTG
The DNA here is from genome assembly GCA_937129725.1 of uncultured Cellvibrionales bacterium. Classification (GTDB taxonomy): domain Bacteria; phylum Pseudomonadota; class Gammaproteobacteria; order Pseudomonadales; family GM7GCV1; genus JABJGI01. Next base: position 10,515 of record CAKZNR010000249.1, read on the forward strand.
ATTCTGCAAAATATGGAAGCCGAAGTAAGGCCGGTTTCCAACAACGGCGTGCTTTGGCACCGGGTTGTGGTGGGGCCCTTCGAAACCCGCACATTGGCAAACGGTGCCAAAGAAAAACTGATCTCCGACGGCCTGCAGCCCATTACGCTGCGACAAGAACTTCCCTGATCCCGAAGGCCATTGAGCCCTGCAGAACCGGGCGGTTCGCTGGCTTCACTTGAAAAGCTGATATTGCACCATACCTTCTGTTGCAGGGGGCAAGTGTTGGCGCCAGCCCCCGGCTTATTTCCCATCCCATCATTCAGGACGTACCCATGGAACAATATCGAGGCACCACCATTGTGTCGGTGCGACGCAACGGCAAAGTGTGCATTGGCGGCGACGGCCAGGTTAGCCTGGGTAATACCGTTATGAAGGGCAATGCTCGCAAAGTACGACGCCTATACAAAGACAAGGTGATTGCCGGCTTTGCTGGCGGCACGGCCGACGCCTTTACCCTGTTCGAGCGCTTTGAAGCCAAGCTGGAAGCTCACCAGGGCAACCTGACGCGCGCTGCGGTGGAACTGGCCAAAGACTGGCGCACCGACCGCATGCTGCGCCGGCTGGAAGCCCTGCTGGCGGTGGCCGACGAAACCGCCAGCCTGATAATTACCGGCAACGGCGACGTGATTGAGCCGGAAGACGACCTTATTGCCATTGGCAGCGGTGGCCCCTTCGCCCAGTCGGCCGCCAAAGCACTAATGGAAAATACTGAAATGAGCGCGCGCGATATTGTGGAAAAATCGCTGGAGATAGCGGCAGACATCTGCATTTACACCAACCACAACCGCACGCTGGAGGAACTCTAGGTATGTCGCAAATGACTCCACGCGAAATTACCCACGAGCTTAACCGGCACATCATTGGGCAAGACAAGGCCAAGCGCAGTGTGGCCATTGCCCTGCGCAACCGCTGGCGCCGCATGCAAATTGACGAGCCCATGCGCAGCGAGATCAGCCCCAAGAACATTCTGATGATTGGCCCCACCGGCGTGGGCAAAACCGAAATTGCCCGCCGCGTGGCCAAACTGGCCGATGCTCCCTTTATCAAGATTGAAGCCACCAAGTTCACTGAAGTGGGCTATGTGGGTAAGGACGTGGAAAGCATCATTCGCGACCTGGTGGAGCTTTCCATCAAGATGCAGCGCGAGAAAGAAGTGCAGCGCGTGAAATACCGGGCGGCCGATGCCGCCGAAGAGCGCTTGCTGGATATCCTGCTGCCGCCAGCGCGCGACAGCAACGGCCAGCCAACCGAGAACAGCGAGGCGCGCAGCAATACCCGCCAGACCTTCCGCAAAAAAATTCGCGAAGGCCAGTTGGACGACAAGGAAATTGAACTGGACGTACCGGTACCCAAGATGGGTATGGAAATTATGACCCCGCCGGGCATGGAAGAAATGGCCAGCCAGTTGCAAGACATGTTCAGCAATATGGGCGGCGGGCAAAAACAGCGTCGCAAAATGCCGCTGAAGCAAGCCAGGCAAATTCTGGAAGAGGAAGAGGCCGCGCGCATGGTTGACCACGACGCCATCAAAACCAAAGCGTTGGAAGCGGTCGAGCAAAACGGCATTGTGTTTATCGACGAGATCGACAAGGTAGCCAAACGCAGCGAAGTGACCGGCGGCGACGTGTCACGCGAGGGTGTGCAGCGCGACTTGCTGCCTCTCATTGAGGGAAGCACGGTTTCCACCAAACACGGCATGGTGAAAACCGACCATATTCTGTTTATTGCAAGCGGCGCATTTCACCTGGCCAAACCCAGCGACCTGATTCCCGAATTGCAGGGCCGGTTGCCCATTCGGGTAGAGCTGGATGCGCTGAGCGTGGAAGACTTCGAGCGCATTCTGACCGAGCCGGATGCCAGTCTGAAAGCCCAGTACGAACAGCTAATGGCCACCGAGGAAGTACAGCTGGCGTTCAAGCCCGACGGCATTCGCCGCCTGGCCGAAATTGCCTGGCAGGTAAACGAGCGCACTGAAAACATTGGCGCGCGGCGTTTGCACACCCTGATGGAGCGGTTGCTGGAACAGGTAAGCTACGACTCGGCCGACCATGCCGGCGACACCATTACCATTGATGCCAGCTATGTGAACAGCCAACTCAGCGAGCTGGCCGACGACGAAGACCTCAGCCGGTACATTCTGTGAGCCGCGACGACGCCCCCGCCAACATTCGCCTGGTAGAGCAGGGGCGCCAGCTGATTCTGGAATACAAAGACGGCACCAAGTACGTGCTGGACGCCGAATTCCTGCGCGTGGAAACTCCCAGCGCCGAAGCCCGCGGCCACTTCGGACAGGGCGGTGAACTACCCACGGGCAAACGCAGTGTGAAAATTACCAACGTTCGCAAAGTGGGCCGCTACGCCATAGGCATCGACTACAGCGACGGCCACGACAGCGGCATATACACCTGGGAGTTTCTGCACCACCTGGGAGAAAACCGCGACAAGCTTTGGGAAGCCTACCTGGGCAAACTGCGCATCAACGGCAAAAGCCGCGACCCGGAAGAGCAGGTGCTGCGCCTGGTTGACCCACAATAGTTAGTGTCTGATATCCCGGCGCGGCTTGTGTCTGACACCCATGCAAAATCAACCCCCGGCCAAGCTCGCTGTTACGCCCGCCATAGTCATAAAATTCGGCGAGCTTTCAGGCCGGTGTAATTGAGCCCGGCGGGTGCAGTATCATGCAGCCTGAAAGGAGAGCCGCTATGAATTCCCGTCCCACTTCAGTTACCTATGCCGCCTGGTTCGTCATTGTGGTCAATATTCTTGGTGTGTTTGGCATGGCCTATGGTTTCGAAAGCCAGGAAGTCTGGGATGCCATGGCCCTCAACCTGTTGCCCGTGGTGGTGCAGCGTTCGCTGATTATGTTCACTCTGGGCATCTCCATTCTGTGTGGTTTCATGATGCTGGATGGCAGGCCCTGGGCACGTAAGCTCTATATTGGTTTTAATGGGGTGTCACTGTTGATCCAACTGGTATCGGCGGCCGACAAGCTGATGCTGCTTCCAGCGATACTGATTTTTGGTGCGCTGGTGTATTTCCTGCTGCGGCCCCAGGCCAATGACTTCTTTGCTGGCAAATTTGAGCCCGAAGAAGCAGCAGATGAAACGGGCGAGGAATAATTCAGGCCCGCTGAAACTTGGCCGTTAAAGATGTGCGCGCGCACCTTTGTGAATACCAGGGCGCCTAATGGAGGCCGAGCTAGTAGTTCAACAGGCTAAGGCTGAGCATCGCGAAAGCGGTGCCAAGCAGTGCGCCGGCAATCACGTCACTCACGAAGTGCACCCGCAAGAAAATACGCGACAGGCCAATGCTGCTGGCCCAAAGGTACATGGGCAGGGTTGCCGCCGGAAACATGTGACTTACCACAAACGCCATCAGGAAGCCGCCGGCGGTATGACCGCTGGGAAAGCTGAATTCGTCGCTGGGTTCGTGAATGCGTTCAAGGCTGTCAACCACCACATAGGGGCGCCGGCGCTTGAAGGTTTTTTTCAGCACAACATAGGTTGGCAGTTCGAAGGCAAAGGCCAGAAAGCCGGCCATGGTAACGGCCAAGCCTGCCGCAGGCGAGATCATCAAAAGCATGGCGGCCAGCAGCAGGTAGGCGTAGCCGTCGCCGGTGAATGACACCGCACGGGCTATCTTGTAAAGCTTCAGCCGCCGCTCCAGTTCACCCATAAGAAGGTACAACCGGGCGTCCAGGTTAGCGACTGTTTTCAGCGGCGAGCGCCTTGGTTCGGTCATGGGGTGCAAGTTTAGGCCTCCGCGCAGTGAAATGCCCTATTTAGCTGAAAAAATCTTAAGACGGTTGGGTTACAGCAATTTGACAGAGGGCGTGAAGCGCGATGTTTTAAGCCTGATAAGGCGTTTTGTCAGCATCTGACCCCTGACGGGGTCAGACACTTCTACGGTGGCGGGGTCAGACACTTCCCTCGGAGCCAAAGCGTCAGACTCCCCGCGCAGCGGGGGTCTGATGCTGGGAAGAAT
>CAKZNR010000250.1 GCA_937129725.1 uncultured Cellvibrionales bacterium
CCCGGTGCTGGTAACCAACTACATGGAAACCCTGGCTCGCATGGCAGAAGTAGGCCTGGGCTGGAGCGTAATCCCGGAAACCCTGCTGAGCGAAGCCCGACTATACCGTCTAGACCTTGATGTCAGCCTGGGCAGACGCCTTGGTCTAATCCGAAACTCGGGGCGCACCCTGACGCGAGCAGCCGAAGCCTTTATTCAGACGGCGCGTTCAGCCGTTGTCCCCGAGACGCCGAATCCACCAGGTCTTTGAGATCAGACAAACCGACCGTCAGCATGGAGAGATCGGAAATTCCCGAACGCAACTCGGAAAGCAGAGCCTCAAAACGCTTCAGCAAATGTTCCTGACTTTCCAGCCACTGGTCGACATCTTCAGCAATGCTGTCACCATCGCAAACGGCGGCCAGTTTGGCTGCGAGCACTCTCAGAAGCGTCTCCAGATCGAAGAAGTTTGCTTCGCGGGCGAAGTCCTGCCGGCAGTGTTCGGCAACCTTGCGCGATGTATCAGCCAGATGATTCGTTTGGGGCGGCCAGCTTTACAAAAGATATGGCGTCAGGCTGTCGGTCGCGAAAGAAACTATCGCACAATCAAGTGACACAGCCGCGAAATTTTCGTCCAATCGCTGGCCGAGACAAAGGCGGGGCAAAGAGGATGCTCCCGGCTACAGGAAAAGGATTAGGATATAGACGAATTCTCGCCGCACTGGGCCCGCTGCCGCAGGGCGTGATCGGCCAGGGTAAGTGCCATCATGGCTTCGAGAATGGGAACAGCCCGAATTCCCACACAGGGATCGTGGCGCCCCTTGGTTACTACCTCCACCTCATTGCCATCCAGATCCAGGCTTTTGCCCGGCACACGAATGCTGGAGGTGGGCTTTATCGCAACTCGCGCTGTAACGTCCTGACCCGAGCTAATCCCACCCAATACGCCTCCGGCAACATTGCCGGAAAAGCCCTTCAAGGTGAGCTCGTCGCGTTGCTCGCTGCCTCGAGCCGACGCAACGGAAAGGCCGGCTCCAATCTCAACCGCCTTCACCGCATTGATCGACATTAGCGCCTTGGCCAGATCAGCATCCAAACGGTCGAATACCGGGTCTCCCCAGCCTGCCGGAACGCCGCTTGCCTTTACACCCAGCAACGCGCCGCAGGAATCTCCTTCGCGCTGCAGCAATTGAATTTCGGCTTCCAGGGCCGGCACCAGACCGGCATCGGGGCAGAAAAAGGGGTTCTGTTCAATTTGCGCCTGATCGAAATTGTCAATGCGATGCGGGCCCATCTGCTCCAGCCAGGCCTGTATCTCGATATTGGCCATTTGCCGCAATAGTTTTTTGCATATGGCACCGGCAGCCACGCGCATTGCCGTTTCGCGAGCGGATGAGCGGCCGCCGCCGCGATAGTCACGAATACCGTATTTTTGCTGATAGGTGTAATCGGCATGACCGGGACGAAACTGGCGGGCAATCTCTCCATAGTCCTTCGAGCGCTGATCTGTGTTTTCGATCATCAGGCCAATGGGTGTGCCCGTGGTAACACCCTCGAATGTACCCGAGAGTATTTTTACCTGATCGGCTTCGCGGCGCTGCGTGGTGAAGCGCGACTGGCCCGGGCGACGCCGGTCCAGATCCGGCTGCATGTCCGCCTCACTGAGCTCCAGACCGGGCGGGCATCCATCAAGAATGGCACCCAAGGCCGGCCCGTGACTTTCGCCAAAGGTGGTCAGGGTGAGAATTTTTCCGATACTGTTGCCGGCCATTGCTACCTATCCTGAAGAGCGCAGCGCATTATAAGCCGCTTCAAAGCTTTCCCGAAACGCCAAGAGTGTTTGGCGGTCAAGGACGAACACTCCCTCGCCGCCCATTTCGAACTCCACCCAGGTAAAGGGAACCTGTTCATACAGCTGCTCCAACGCCTGCGCGCTGTTGCCTACCTCGCACACCAACACTCCACCCGGAAGCAGATAATCTGGTGCCTGAAGCAAAATACGCCGCACCAGGTCGAGGCCATCATTGCCCGCGGCCAGCCCGAGGAGGGGTTCGCGTTGAAACTCCTCAGGCATGTCGTCAACGTCCTGCTGGTCAACGTAGGGCGGATTGCTAACGATCAGGTCGAATTGGCGGTTTCCCAGTTGCTCAAACAGGTCCGACAGCACCAGATCAACCTGCGACTGCAAAGCGAAGTGGTCGCGATTGCGCCGCGCCACTTCCAGCGCCGGCGCCGATATATCAGCCAGGCATACCTGCGTTTGCGGCATCGCAAGCGCCGTTGCTATACCGATACAACCCGAGCCTGTGCAAAGATCCAGCACCTTCTGTGGTGGTTCACCGGCCCAGGGCAGGTAGCGCCTCTGTATCAACTCGGCTATTGGTGAGCGCGGTACCAGCACATCTCTGGTCACCTCGAAGGGAAAGCCTGCAAACCAGGCACGACCGGTCAGGTAAGCGGCGGGCAGCTTTTCGTCGACACGCCGTCGAACCATTGTCTGAAATTCTTGCAATTGTGGCGCCGGAATTTCGTCCTGAGCCTGATCCTGGGACAGGCTTTCGCACCCCAACACATGTGCCAGAAGAAAGCAGGCCTCGTCCCAGGCGTTGTCGGTGCCGTGCCCGAAAAACAGGTCAGCTGAATCCATCTGGCTGGACGCCTGTTGCAGTGCATCAATGATTTTCAAGCCTTGAACTCCCGCTTATCCAATTGGGTGGGCACTTTGCCATTGCCGTTGCGGCAGGCATTATAGGCGAATACTGGTTAAAGGTTATTCACTTGGGCGGCGCGGCCGACAAGGGTAGTATTTCACCGCAATCCGAGGAAAGCAGCATGAAAGAGCAGTACGCAGCCATTATTGAGGCGGTAGGAGAAGACCTGGCACGACCCGGTCTGGTGGATACTCCCCAACGCGCGGCAAAGGCAATGGAGTTTCTTACCAAGGGCTATCGCGAAAGCATCGACGGCATTGTCAACAACGCACTTTTTCCGTCACAGGCCCGGGACATGGTTATTGTGAAGGATATCGAGCTGTATTCCCTGTGCGAGCATCATATGCTTCCCTTTATTGGCAAGTGCCACGTGGGTTACATTCCTGACGGCAAAGTGCTTGGACTTTCGAAGATCGCTCGCATCGTTGATGTGTTCGCCCGACGACTGCAAATCCAGGAAAACCTGACTGCCGAGATCGCCCATACCATTGAAGAGGTCACAGGTGCGTCGGGAGTGGGCGTGGTTTTGGAGGCAAAACATCTCTGCATGATGATGCGCGGCGTGGAAAAACAGAATTCGCTGATGCGCACTTCCTCAATGCTGGGGCTTTTTCGCTCCAATCAGGCAACGCGAGAAGAATTTCTCGACCTGATTCGCCCGCTTTCCTGAAGCAGCTGAAATGTTGGTTGGGGCTATTTAAGCTGCCATAGCAGCTCGGCACAGCCCCTGCCCCAGTATTCCAATTCCAAAGCCACCAGCGATCCGGTTCGAATACGCAATTCTTCTGCCGCAAGATACCAAGCCAGACTCTCTACAAATGGATTGTGTGTGACCAGCATCAAATCGCCGGCGGGCATATCCTGATCGCACAGTTCAGCGGGATTACCCCCAGGGTCAATACCGTCCAGCCTTTGCGGGCTTTGAGCTCCCAGCACCTGCGCTGCAAGCTCGGCGGTTTGCCGGGCTCGGACGAGGCCACTGTGAAAGATCTGCACTGGCGGCTCGATGCGTTTCAGCGCTTGTTCCAGGGTATCCAGAACTTCACTGCGCCCGGCCGGGTTTAACTGCCGCGAATGGTCCGGATATCCGTCACTCGCTTCCCCGTGCCGAAGCAGGTAGAGCCTTTGCATCAAACCCTAGGGGGATTCGCTGTCGCTGGATTCGGGATAGTCGCTCATGGGGAAGGGACCGCGTTCGCTATTGAAGGTCACGTATTCCAGGGTTTCACCAACCCAGACGTTGAACGAAGCGGTAAAAGCGCGCAAACGCTCGTTCGAATCACCGGTCACCAGCAAAAAACCCGCCTGAATAAGGGCGCAGACGCCTACAATAATGGGCAGCACAATTTGCAGTACCAAAAAATAAAACAAAGCGACCAGTAACACACGCAACCAACTGGTTCCGTCTAAAATATGGGTTTTCCAATCACTCATATCAATTCACCTTGTATTCAACGTCCTGGGTTTGATCGCGATCCATCAGTGCCGCGATCACTTCTTTGACTGGGCGGCTATCGTACAGCACCTCGTACAACCCCTGACAGAGTGGCATATTGATACCCAGCTGCCGGGCTCGATGATAGATCACCGAGGTTGTATTGACTCCTTCTGCTGTTTGGCCCAGGTCGGCAACCGCCTGCTCGATGCTCATACCCTGCCCCACGCGCAAGCCAATCTGGTAGTTGCGGCTGAGCGGCGAAGAACAGGTAGCAATCAAATCCCCAACTCCACTGAGACCAAGGTACGAGGCCGGATTGGCGCCCTGCGCCGCCGCATAGCGACTCATTTCGGCGAGGCTCCGCGTAATTAGCATAGCGGCCGTGTTGTCGCCAAGCCCAAGCGCATGGGCGATGCCCGAAAGCACTGCATAAATGTTCTTCAGTGTTCCGGCCAGCTCTACACCGGTAGGGTCGTCATTGGAGTAAATACGAAAATAGCTGCTGCCCATTACCTGCTGAACCAGGTCGCATACGGCCTCGTCCTGACTGGCAATCACGCTGCCCGTAAGCTGGCGATCGGCTATTTCCCGCGCCAGGTTTGGCCCACTGAGCACGCCGATTCGCCGCCCGGGAAGCTCATCGCCAAGTACCTGGCTCATCAGGTCGGAGGTTTCGGGTTCTATGCCCTTGGTACCACTTATGAGGATGGCATCCTGTTTCAGGTGCGGCGCCGGGCTGCGCGCCACTTCACGCACAGCATGACTGGGAACCACAAAAAGGAACACATCGCAGGTCTCGCCCA
>CAKZNR010000251.1 GCA_937129725.1 uncultured Cellvibrionales bacterium
TCGGAAGAGATGGAACCCAATGAACTGGCAAGGGTACTGGACGATTACCTTTCTGCCATGGCCGAGGTGGCTGATCAGTTTGGTGGCACGGTCGACAAGTTTATCGGCGATGGCATCATGATCTTCTTCGGCGATCCCAAAACTCAGGGCACCAAGGAGGACGCTCAGGCCTGCGTTGCCATGGCCGTTGAGATGCGCAGGCGCATGAACCTGCTGCAAATCCAATGGCGTCGGGAGGGCATCGACAGGCAGCTGGCAGTGCGCATGGGCATCAATAGCGGGTTCTGCACGGTTGGAAATTTTGGCTCGAACGACCGCATGAATTACACCGCGCTTGGAACCGAGGTTAACCTGGCCAGTCGGCTTGAATCGGCTGCAAAGCCTGGCGAAAATCCTGATATCCAGCAGCACCTCTCTGCTGATTCAGGAGAAATGGCAGTGCAGTAGCCGCGGCGACATTCGCGTAAAAGGCTTTTCCGACCCGGTGCCCGTTTTCTCGGTATCCGACAAGCGCGCTGACAGCGACGAATCGGTTGACTATCTCAACCTGTCGACAGAGGCTTTTTCAATCTACATGGATGTGAATGAGATAGCCGACTGCGACCGCAAGAAAGTACTGGCCGCTATGCAGAAAGCCAGCGAAATAATCAAACGCGGATTCCGCTAGCTACTGCCGGGGCAACCGCCCTACTCCAATTGAAAAATCAACGTCGGTGGTTCGAAAGGGGTTAATGTCGATTCCGCCCCGGCGCAGGAACCTGCCACACACCGCAACCCTATCCTGCCCATGCTCCAGCAAGTACTGCAAAATCTGCTCTACACATTGCTCGTGAAAGCCACTGTGCTCACTGAATCTGTAGAGATAGTGGCACAGGCTATTCGGGTTCAGCCTGGGTCCCTCACAGCGAACAAATACACTGGCCCAGTCGGGCTGACCCGTTACCGGGCAAAGGCTTCGAAACGCCCGGGTAAGGTAAAACTGATCAGATGTCTCTGCTGCGGCAACCAGCTCGCCCTGGCTAGCTTCAAGCTGGTCCAGATCTATCCAGTCAGCTCCGGGCTCCGGGAAAACCGCCGGACTGGCATCCAACCTGACATTTACCGGGGCACCAGCGCAATTGGAAAGTTGCTTGCCAACCTCCTGCAGCAATTCGTTTTCGCTTTTGAAGGGGCTGAAAAAACAGCTGTTCAGGTACAGCTTGATCGACTTGGATTCCACCAGATTTGGGCTGTTTGCAGGCACACGGAAAGCCAGCACAGCCGTGTGGCGTTTACCTTGCAGGTCGGGCCAGCACAACTCGTACGCCGTCCAGTCATCCCAGCCACCAAAAGCCTCTGCGCGAATGTGCGCAAGCTTGCGGCCTTGAGATCGTGGCACTGCCGCCAGAACAGAAGGATCGTATCGGGTTGGCTGCGCAACCTCTTTGCCAAGGGGAATAGCCATCAGGCGCGCAGATTCTTTCCGCTTTTCAAAAGTACCAGCCCAAGCCACGCCAAAGCGACGGTAAAGAACACAATCATGCCCATGGCAACCCAGACATTCACATCGGATATACCCAAGAAGCCGTAGCGAAACGCATTTACCATATAAAGCACGGGGTTCAATTTGCTTACCCATTGCCAGAATTCCGGCAGCAAACTAATGGAGTAAAACACGCCTCCCAGGTAAGTCAGGGGCGTCAGCACAAAGGTTGGAACGATGGAAATATCGTCAAATGTTTTCGCAAATACGGCGTTCACCAACCCGGCGGTTGCAAACAGCATGGCGGTGAGAATCACGGTAACCAGTACTATCAGAGGGTGCTGTACCTGAAAGTCGGTAAAGAACATTGAGGTAGCGGTAACAATGGCTCCAACTGCCAAACCGCGAGCCATGCCGCCAGTTACGAAACCTGCCAGAATCACGTAGTTGGGCGTGGGTGATACCAGTAACTCTTCGATGCACTTCTGAAACTTGTGGCCAAAAAAGGACGAGGCCACGTTCGAGTAGCTGTTGGTAATGACCGCCATCATGATAAGGCCCGGCGCCACAAAATCCGCATAGTCGAAACCTTCCATCAGGCCGATGCGCCGACCAATCAACTCTCCAAAAATCACGAAGTAAAGCACCATGGTAATGGCAGGCGGCAAGAGGGTCTGCGTCCAGATACGCAGAAACCGTCGCACTTCCCGCGCAACCATTGTCTGGTAGGCAATCCACTGCTGCTGGCCACCCATCAGTTGCTCTCCCGGTTGTGGCTCAACATGGAAACAAACATTTCCTCCAGGCGGTTGGCTTTATTGCGCATGCTGCTTACCTTGAGATCTTTCTCGTCAAGCAGTCTGAAAAGCTGGTTCAGCGGCTGCCCCTTGACCACATCCACTTCAATACTGTTGTCGTCAGCCATTCGCACCTCATACCCTTCAAGCTTTGGCGGCTCGGAAATATCCGTCTCCAGATCGATAATAAAGGTTTCGCGGTTCAATTCTTTCAACAGGGCCTTGACGGTGGAATTGCGCACTATTTGGCCGTGGTCGATGATGGCAATGTGCTTGCACAGCGACTCGGCCTCTTCGAGGTAGTGCGTGGTCAGTATGATGGTGGTGCCGGCGGCATTGATTTCGCGCAGGAACTCCCACATGGATCTGCGCAGTTCGATATCTACGCCCGCGGTGGGCTCGTCCAGAATGAGCAATCTCGGCTCATGAATAAGCGCCCGCGCAATCATTAGCCGACGCTTCATGCCGCCGGAGAGGGTTCGCGAGGCCTGGTCGCGTTTTTCCCACAAGCCCAGTTTTCTCAGGTATTTTTCCGCCCGCTCACGAGCCAGAGC
>CAKZNR010000252.1 GCA_937129725.1 uncultured Cellvibrionales bacterium
TCGTTTCCGATATTGGTGATGCCATGATTTTGGGCAACCTGATGCGGGCCCTGTTTGAGCGCGGTGTTGTTCTGGTGGCCACCTCCAATGTTGAGCCGGACCGTCTCTACAAGGATGGGTTACAGCGTGCGCGCTTCCTGCCGGCAATCGAGTTGCTCAAGCAACATTGCGAGGTGTTGCGAGTGGACGGGGGGCAGGATTTTCGCCTGCGCACGCTCAAGTTGTTGCAGCTGTTTCATGTGCCAGCCGACAGCGAGTCGGATCGCCGCATGCAGGATAGCTTTGACCGATTGCTTACCGATGAAGCGCAACTGCAAAGCAAGGGGTTACTGGAGATTGAGGGGCGGGGTATCGGCTACCGTAAAATGGCCGAGGACATTATCTGGTTCGATTTTGACCAAATTTGTGGTGGCCCCCGTTCCACTGCCGACTATATCGAGATTGCGCGGGAGTTCCATACTGTGCTGGTTTCCGGGGTGCCCTGCTTCAGGGATATGGACGACCAGGCGCGACGTTTTATCCACTTGGTAGACGAGTTTTACGACCGCTCGGTGAAGCTAATGCTAACCGCTGCCATGCCAATGGATCAGCTCTATGACAGCGGGCGGCTGTCATTCGAATTTCAGCGCACTCGCTCGCGCTTGCTGGAGATGCAGTCAACCGAATACCTGGCCCGGGAGCATAAGGCCTAGGTTGTTGTTTTTTCTTGCACCAGTGCAGCGAAGTCTTTAAAATCCGCGCTCCCGTTTTTGGGTCTGATTGGATCCGCGGGTTAGACAATTCAATTTACGGTTAGCAGGCTAAATAACATGAAGACCATCAGCGCCAATGAAGCTACCGTGCAACGTGACTGGTATGTAGTAGATGCCAGCGGCAAAACCCTGGGTCGATTGGCCTCGGCGATTGCCACCCGTTTGCGCGGCAAGCACAAACCAGAATACACCCCCCACGTGGACACGGGCGACTACATCGTGGTTGTCAACGCCGACCAGATCCAGGTTACCGGCAAGAAGTTCACCGACAAGAAATACTACCGTCACTCCGGTTTTCCGGGCGGCATCAGCGAAACCGATTTTGGCAAGCTGTTGGCTACCCATCCGGATCGTCCTCTCCAACTGGCTGTGAAAGGCATGCTGCCGCGCGGACCTCTGGGTCGGCAAATGCTTACCAAGCTGAAAATATATGCCGGTGCCGAGCACCCGCATACAGCTCAGCAACCCAAGCCATTGGAACTTTAAGAGGACTGAAGAATGAGTGAGACCTATTACGGAACTGGGCGCCGCAAGACTTCAACAGCCCGCGTTTTTATTACCAAAGGTACCGGCCAAATTACCATTAACGGCCGTACTATCGACGAGTACTTTGGCCGCGAAGTGGCGCGAATGATTGTTCGCCAGCCCTTTGCTGCCGCGGATGCCGAAAACAAGTTCGATGTGAAAGCCACAGTAAAGGGTGGCGGCAGCTTCGGTCAGGCCGGCGCCCTGCGCCACGGTATTACCCGTGCCCTTATGGAGTACGATGGCGAGCTTCGCCCCGCGCTTCGTTCAGCCGGATACGTGACCCGTGACTCGCGTGCCGTTGAACGAAAAAAGGTTGGCCTGCACAAAGCGCGCAAGCGTCCGCAGTTCTCCAAGCGATAAAAATCAAGCCCGCTGCCAGCGGGCTTTTTTTTGCCTGCTACTCGTCGGAGGCATCGCGCTTGCGCACTGGCGCAGGGACGCTCCCCGGGTTGCTTCGGTGCGGCTGCAGTCGGCTATGTCTGATATATCGCAAAATAACCTCAATTAGGCGTGTCAAAGCGCCGCTTTTGCCTTCCTTCACCTTGTCTAATTGGGGCGTTTTCTTTAGAATTACGCGGCTTTTCTGAGCCGACCCAAGCGGTCAGGCCAGCAAGCGGAAATTGCTCCCGTGCCAAGCCCGATGCTTGTCAGAATCAGACCTTTTGGAGAACTCCATGAGCAACGACGGTGTTAACCAGAGCCGCCGAATGATATTGACTGCCACGACATCTGTCGTCAGCGCAGTCGGTGTTGCCTACGCAGCAGCCCCTTTTGTGAAGTCCTGGGCGCCCAGTGCCAAGGCACGAGCCGCCGGTGCCCCGGTGGTGGTAAATATCGGCAACATCGAGCCGGGCCAGATGGTCACAGTAGAATGGCGAGGCAAGCCGGTTTACGTGCTGCGTCGCAGCGAAGAAGCCATGGCCAATCTTGAGCCGGTACGTCGCCTGCTGAAAGATCCGGATTCTCAGGACGAGCAGCAGCCAGCCTATGTTGAAGGCAACGCTCGCGCCATTGAAGGGCATGAAGAGTTTCTGTTTGTGGTTGGGCTCTGTACCCACCTGGGCTGCGCGCCCACCTACCGCCCCGAAGTAGGTGCCACCGACCTGGGTGGCGACGAGTGGTTCGGTGGCTTTTTCTGCCCCTGCCACGGGTCTAAATTTGACCTTTCCGGTCGTGTATACAACGGTGCTCCCGCACCCATCAACCTTGAAGTTCCACCCTATCGGTTCGACAGCGATACCGTGGTGGTGATTGGTGAAGATCAGGAGGTCGCGTAATGGGTTGGCTTGCAAATGTCTGGACCTGGGTAGACAGCCGGGTACCCGGCCTCAAGGGTCAGTGGAACTACCACATGGCCGAGTACTACGCACCGAAGAATTTTAACCTCTGGTACTTCTTTGGTGTGCTCTCACTGCTGGTGCTGGTTATTCAGCTCGGCTCGGGTATCTGGTTGTTGATGAGCTATGAAGCCTCGGCAGAACGCGCCTTCGCCTCGGTTGAATACATCATGCGCGATGTCGAAATGGGCTGGATTATCCGCTACATGCACTCTACCGGCGCATCGGCCTTTTTTGTTGTGGTTTATATGCACATGTTCCGCGCACTGCTTTACGGTTCGTACCGGGCGCCGCGGGAACTGGTCTGGATTCTGGGCATGGTGATTTATGTTGCCCTGATGGCCGAGGCCTTCATGGGTTACGTATTGCCCTGGGGCCAAATGTCCTATTGGGGTGCGCAGGTAATTATCTCCCTGTTCGGCGCCATTCCCTATGTGGGCGACGCCATTGTCGAGTGGGTTCGCGGTGACTATCTGATCTCCGGAATCACCCTGAACCGCTTCATGTCGCTGCACGTGGTGTTAATTCCCCTGGTGCTCGTTGCTCTGGTCGTGTTGCATGTTCTGGCGCTGCACGAAGTGGGCTCGAACAATCCCGACGGCATCAATATCAAGGAAAAGAAAGACGAGAACGGCGTTCCACTCGATGGCGTGCCCTTCTATCCCTACTACCTACCCATTCACGATCTGAAAGCCATTGTGGTTTTCCTTTTCGTGTTCTGCGCCATCATCTTTTATTTCCCGGAAATGGGCGGTTATTTCCTCGAGCATGCCAACTTCGAGCAAGCCAACCCGCTGAAGACTCCGGCGCACATTGCACCGGTTTGGTACTTCACGCCCTTCTATTCCATGTTGCGTGCGGTGAATTTCGATATCTTCTTTATCGAAGCCAAGCTGGGTGGTTTTATGGCTATGGGCGCGGCAATCGCAATCCTGTTCGTATTGCCCTGGCTCGACAAAAGCCCGGTAAATTCTATTCGCTACCGCGGGCCGCTGGCCAAGGCAATGCTGCTGATGTTTGCTGCCAGCTTCATTATTCTGGGTTATCTGGGTGTGCAAACTCCCACTGACGGCCGCACCCTTCTGGCACAGCTTTGCATGGTGTTTTACTTCGCCTACTTTATCTGTATGCCCGCCTGGACCAATCCCAACTTCCTGAGCAAGTTCTGGCAGTACGTGCTTTGCGGGATATATGCCCTTATCTTTCTCGCTCTGGCCTTTGTTGACCTCAAGACAGGCAAGATCTATGGCCAAACTCTGGACGGAGTTAAAATCGCGCATCCCTCCATTATTCTGCAGGGAATAACCCTTGCGTTTGCCGCCTTTTTCTTCGCATTGCCCAAATTGACCGAGCGCAACCCCATAGGCGAGCCGCCCGAGCGCGTTACCATGCGTGGGTTGGGCTTCCTGCCGTTCCTCGGAGGCTTCCTTGTGGTATTGGTGCTGTCCATTATTCCGATTGTGGCGGTAGGCGCGGAAACCGAGTACCACTGCGGCACCATCGAGTGTGAGCACGTTACGGTAGACCCGTCAGACACGGCTTCTCTGCAAAGCGGTGCCAAGTGGTATATGAACTACTGCTATGGCTGCCACTCCCTGCAGTACGCTCGTTATCAGCGTGTTGCGGAGGATCTGCAAATTCCGGAATCCATCATGCTGGACAATCTGGTGTTCGGCGATCAGAAAATCGGCGACCTGATGGAAAACTCCATGCTTGATGAAGACGCCAAGCTATTCTTTGGTGTGGTTCCGCCCGACCTTACCCTGGTTAGCCGGGTACGGCAGCCCGAGTGGGTGTACACTTACCTGCTAACCTTTTATGAGGACAGTTCACGTCCAATGGGCGTTAACAACAAGGTCTTCCCCGATGTGGGCATGCCACACGCTCTACTGGAACTTCAGGGCCTGCAAGCCTGCGCACCAGGCCCGGTGAAAGCTCACAACGGCGGCTACGAGCAAGACCCGCTGACCGGCGATCTCTTGCTGAAAGATCCTTGCGGTCGTTTCGATCTGGTGGAAGAGGGCAGTATGTCTGCTGAAGAATACGAGCAGGCTGTGTATGACATCACCAATTTCCTTGCCTACATGGCCGAGCCCATGGCGCAGGAGCGCCGCGAGCTGGGCGCCAGCGTACTTTTGTTTCTTGCCGTGCTGTTTGTTCTGGTATGGCTGCTCGATCGCGAGTACTGGCGCGAACTCCACTAATTCAATTGCTGGCTGACTTTATATGACGAGTATCACCCGACGTTCCACAATGACATTGCTCTCCGATCCGCTGAGTCACCACTCGCACCGGGTCCGAGTGGTGTTGGCCGAGAAAGGTATCAGTGTGGACATCGAGGAGTACTCCGAGTCGACCCTGCCGCCAGAGCTAGCCGAACTAAACCCCTACAGCACACTGCCGACGCTGGTCGATCGCGATCTGGTGTTGTACGAATCCAGTGTCATTATGGAGTACCTGGACGAACGCTTTCCGCATCCGCCCCTTTTGCCGGTTTACCCGGTCGCTCGTGCACAGAGCCGCTTGTGGATTTACCGCATCGAAAAGGACTGGTCGGAAGCCTTGCACACTCTGGCTCGCAAGCCGGGTGAAGAGAAATCTGCCAAGTTCCTGCGTGAAAATCTTCTCTCGATTGCGCCAGTTTTTGCCGAGAAAGAGTTCTTCATGAGCGAGGAATTCACCCTGGTAGATTGCTGTCTCGGTGCAATTCTGTGGCGATTGGGCTATATGGGCGTGCAGTTGCCGAACAACCGCCAGTCAAAACCTCTCATCGAATACATGAAGCGTATTTTCGGTCGGCCGGCTTTCCAGAAAAGCTTGTCGGCGGCTGAAGCGCAAATGCACCAGCTATTCTGATGTTCCCGGCCCCGGCATGACTTCTCAGCGACCCTACCTGTTGAGGGCCATGCACGACTGGATCCTGGACAATCACCTAACTCCTCATATTCTGGTGGACGCCCTGCGTGAAGGTGTGCGTGTGCCGCAAGAGTATGTGCAGGATGGGCAAATCAACCTGAACATCGCCACCTCGGCGGTGCGCAACCTGCAATTGGGTAACCGGGATATCAGCTTCAGCGCTCGCTTTCGCGGCGTGCCCATGGATGTGCTGGTGCCGGTCACCGCGGTTCTTGGAATTTACGCCAGGGAAAACGGTCAGGGCATGAGTTTTGCCGATTTTGACAATGAGCCGCCTCCGGCAGGCCCGCAGGGTGAGGATGGAAATCGTCCGGCCGGATCGGGCAAACCCTCGCTGCGAGTTGTAAAGTAGGTTCTGCAGCAAGCCGCGGGCATTACTCGACGTATTCGAATACCTTTACCACGCGCCTTATGCCAGACACCAGGCTGGCCTCATGGGCAGCAACATCTGCTTGTTCGGCATTGGTCAAACCCATCAGGTAGGCCACGCTGTCCTCGACTACAATTTCCAGGTCGACATCCTTTATCTCGGGCACCCCAAGAAATTGCCAGCGAACCTTTTGCTTGAGGTAGGTATCGTTGGTTTGGGCCAGGAATGAGGCATTGGCTCGAACTGCCAATTCGTTGTACACCTGGCGCACTCTGGGCACGTCGGTCACGGTTTCTGAAGCCAGGCTACGCAACTGCTCGTTGGGAACCTGCCCGGTTAACAGCACCACCGAGTTAAAGCTATGTATCTGGATATTGGCAGCACCCATGTCGGGGTGGGCGCGGTTCAGGTTGTGGGCCAGAATGGTTTCCAGGTTGCTGTCGTCGAGGCGCGCTCCCATGGAGCGAGTGTGAGGGTTTACCTCGATGGGATCTTCCCGGGTCAGGTCGAGTACGGTTGTACAGCCCGTCATAAAAAGGGCGACGAGGGTAGACAGCAGAATCAGCCGGTTGGCGCTCAAGGTCACAGTTCACTCCCGAATAACAAATGGTCAATCAATCCAGCCAGGCTCAGGGCAATCGCGAGCTGGCTGTCCAGCACCTGAGCTTTATGGCCGACGTCGAGGTAAATAGCAAGATCGTCAGTCGAAGTTGGCGCATCTGCAATCAGGCCTCGCGGCGCGATATCGCCAATGGTCAGCCACTTGAGGTTTCGTTCGCTGGCAGCCTGCTGTATTTTTTGCACGCTCTCACTGTCTTCGCTGGAGCAGAAGAGAAGCAGCAAATCGCCGGGACGCGGCAGAGCTTTAATTTGCCGGTTGGCCTGTTCAAGCTCCCGTTCCAGGATCAGGCAGGGTAAAGCGGGCCGTTCAATCCGGTACTGGTGCAGCAGCTGCCGGGAGAAGATGTTGGCGATGTTGTAGCAATCCAGGTTTCCCCAGCAGAAAATTCGGCTGTCTCCGGTCAGGGTGGCTACGCAGGTTTGCGCGGCAGCGCTAATGCGGGGAATCAGCTTTTCCAGCTGGGTATTCCGCGTTTCAATCAGGTCGCGCAGAAAGGCGACGAGTTGTTCATCCATTGTCTGTTTCTCCGCCTATGCTCAGGCTCTTGATCCAGTGCGTATTGCTGTCGGCCGGTATGCCATTGATGGCGACAAGGTCGATACGCGCGCCAAGCTTTCCGGCCGGATCGTAGCGTGCAATCCAGCTGTTTGCCGCGGCACCAAGACGTCGCAGTTTGCCGGCCGAGATCGACTCTTCTGCCGATACCAGCGCGCCACATTGCCGCTGTTTTACTTCCACAAACACAATGGTTTCGCCCTCAATGCACACCAGATCAATTTCTCCGCGAGCGCAGTGCCAGTTTCGGGCGATCAGTTTCAGCCCTCTTCGCTGCAGGTAGCTTGCGGCAAATCGTTCTGCTCGCAAACCTCTATTGCGAACTTTACCTGTTCCAATCCGACTGGCTAAGTTCCTCGCCATTGATTCGAGCCCATTCCATGGTTCTGACAAAATTCCCGTCCGCCTGTGCATGCCACTGCGCCATCTGGCCCTGGTAGCCCGCCTGCGATTGTTGCGCAAAACCCAGTCGGCGTCCCAGATAAAGGGTGTCATAGCCAAGGGCTTCCAGTCTCTGCAGTTCAGCATTGCGGGCGGTAGGTGAACCCAGCGGAAAACTTTGACGCAAGGCCCAGTTGGGAGCCAGGAAGCTGATGTTACCCAGATCGCGATTTTCTTCGGCACCCGCCTGACCATCGTAAACCTGGGATGTAGCCAGTACCGGCACGTCTTCGGCAAATACAAAAGCCAGGGTAGGGCCAACCTGCCTGGCCAGACCGGCGTTACTGGCGAGGAATATGAGGTCGATATCCTCGCGCCGGCGCGGTGAAAACTCCAGTCGTTTGCCCAGCAGGCCTTGCAGTTGCTGCCGGCGCAATTCGCTCTGGTCAATGTGAAAAGCCTGTTCAAGCGAGCGGGTTAAAGCAGTTGGGTCGTTTACTCTGATCAGCCCGGCCAGGCTACTGAGCCCGCTTTGCTGAAGCGTTGCGCTGAAAGCCGACGCAGCGCGCTCGCCATAGGCCGAGTCTTGCACCAGAACCAGCGCCCGCGCCAGGTTGTGAGCCAGGGCATCTCTCGCGGCTTGCGCGGCTTCGCTTTCAACCGCCAGGGACATACCGTAGTGTGCGCTATCGCCAGCCTGTTCGATGCGGTTAAATGCCAGCATCGGTAATTCGGGGTTCAGGCGGGAAGCAAGCTCGGAAACCACGACCGGATCCAGTGGCCCAAGCACCAGGTCGTACTCCCCCTGTTCGAGCTGGTCAGCCAGCGTGTCGGTTGGTTCGCTGGCGGTATCATAAATATCGACCAGAGGAGCCGTCAGGCCCTCGTTGGCCAAATCGAACCGAGCCGCCAGTACCCCATCCAGAACCGCCTGACCTGCCTCGGCGAGCCGGCCAGAGAGTGGCAGCAGCAATGCAATGCGTTCGGGGATGTCCAGCCCTGCTGTGATCAGGTTGACCACTTCATCCGGAATCCCGGAGGCCAGGGAGGGGTGCTGCGTCAACCATGTGTTTACGGCCTGAATCTGTTTCTCGATTGGCCCGCTGCTGCGGCGCAGAATCAATGCCAGACTTGCCCAGGCCTGCAACTGTGGCGTGTCGTTGAACTGCAGCAGCTGCTGTTGCTCGATCTCGAGCAGGGCATCCCATCGTTGGTTACTGCACTCGAGCTGATAGCTCGATTCATCAAGGCTGGCGCAGCGGTGCAGATCGCGAATCGCTGCCACGGGGTTGCCCAGGCCAGCCTGAACCAGTGCCGACGTTTTATGCCAGCGAGCCACTTGCGCCTGGCGAGCACCGGGAAACTGCAGGGAGGCAAGTGCGTGCTCCCATTGCTGCTGCTGCGCCAGACCGGCGGCCCGGATCAGGTGAAGCTGCGCCAATTGTTGCTGGTCGATAAAGTCCAGATCAATATCTGTCAGTACGATAGCTGCCCGCTGTGGATTGCCTTCAAGCAGGTAGGCATCTGCCGCGTTCAGCAGCAGGGGTATTTTTGCGCTGCCCTCGACCCGGCTGGCCTGCTCAAGGTAATCTTGCGCAGCGTGTTCCAGTGCGAGAGACGCGTCGCCGTCCTCACCGAAGGGTTCTGGAACCTGGGGTTGTGAGCCACAGGCAATCAGCGCGGTGGCAATCAGGCCGGTCAAAAAGAGTTTTCCCGCAGACTTCAGTGTGACCGGGCAGGAAATTGGAGAGTAATGAATCAGCAAACGAATCGACATGGAGTGCTATACCTGGTGGCCACCCCGCTGGGCAACCTGGACGACATGGTACCGCGAGCAGTCAAAGTGCTTCAATCGGTTGCGCTGGTTGCGGCGGAAGATACTCGGCGAACCGGACTGCTTCTGGACCAGCTGGGCATTAATCAGCAGATGCTTTCCGTGCATGATCACAACGAGCGCGACAGAATTCCTCTATTGCTCGACAAGCTGGGTGCGGGGCAATCCATTGCGCTGGTCAGTGACGCCGGCACTCCTGCCATTAGCGATCCCGGTTACCGCATTGTGGCAGAAGTGGTCGCTGCGGGCTTCGATATCAGTGTGATCCCCGGGCCCTGTGCAGCGGTGGTCGCTTTGGCGGGGGGCGGTCTTCCCACCGATCGCTTTACCTTTATCGGCTTTCCTCCGGCCCGGTCGGGGCAGCGCAGGCAGTTGTTCTCACAATACGCACATTGCCGTGAAACCCTTGTGATCTACGAGTCGGTCCACCGCATCGACGAAAGCCTTGCCGATGCGGTGCAGGTATTCGGCGCGGATCGACGGGCTGTGGTGGCACGGGAGCTGACAAAACTGCACGAAAGCTGGTACCGGGGCAGTTTAACCGAGCTGCTTTCGATGGCCCGCGAAGACGCCAACTTTCATCGCGGCGAGCTGGTTATTCTGATTGAGGGGCAGCGAGCGGATGAGCCTGCAGACAGTCTCGACCTGGAAAAGTTGTGCCGAGTGTTGGCCGACGAGCTGCCGCCGGGGCGGGCGGCCAGCGCTGCTGCGCGCATCAGTGGCAAGCGTCGCAAGGATTGCTTTGAACTGATCATGGCGTTTAACCCGGAACATCCAGAGGCAGATTAAAAGCGTTGCCATTCGGGGGGTGCGCGGTTATTGTCAGCGCGCGAGTCAGCCAGGCAGTCGCCATGCAGTTATTGTGTGGAGGAAAGTCCGGGCTCCGCAGGGCAGGGCGCCTGGTAACGCCAGGGGGGTGTGAACCCACGGAAAGTGCAGCAGAAAGTAAACCGCCTGCCTCGGCAGGTAAGGGTGAAAAGGTGCGGTAAGAGCGCACCGCGCGACAGGTAACTGATCGTGGCGATGGTAAACCCCGTCCGGAGCAAGGCCAAATAGGAATCCACAGGTGTGGCCCGCACTGGATTCGGGTAGGCCGCTTGAGGTTGTTGGCAACAGCAGCCCCAGATGAATGACTGCCACGGAGCAATCCGTTACAGAACCCGGCTTATGGCTGGCTCGTATTCTTTTAAGATATAAAAAACTCTTTTTATATTCCAAAAAAGTCAAAAACCTGCTGCATTGATTAGCTTGATGCAGCATCTTTTTGTTTTTCCAAACACTCCAAAAAGACCTTCCCCGGGAACTGGGGCAGGCTCTCTAAGTTATTGCCAATTAAAGGATTTTTCTCCGCTTTTCTGTGTTGACAGGGCTCGAATCAGGGCTATAGTGTCGCTGTGTGGTGATTTATGGATTTTTGTGGGTTTTTGTGGGGTATTCCCACAGCCCACCAATCGCGGAGTTTGTCGAGATGTTCAGGGGCATACATTCAGTCAATATGGATGCAAAGGGTCGCATGGCGGTCCCTGCCCGTTTTCGTGAGCTTCTTCTGGAATCCTGCGCCGGCAAGCTCGTCGTCACCATTGACCCGGTTGAGCGCTGCCTGGCTCTTTACCCGTTGCCCCGCTGGGAAGAGATACAGTCGCAAATTGAAAAGCTCCCCACCCTGAATCCCCAGGCAAAGCGCATGCAGAGGCTGTTTATTGGCCACGCCTGCGATTGCGAGCTGGACGCCAATGGCCGCTTCCTTCTTCCCTCCATGTTGCGCAGCTATGGCGATCTGGAGAAAAAGCTGATCCTGCTGGGGCAGGGTCAGAAAATCGAGATCTGGTCGGAATCGAACTGGAATACCAGTTTTGAAGACATGCTGGCAGACGCCGATGCAATCGACGAACTGCCGGAATCCATGCAACAACTCTCCTTCTGATGCATATGCCCAACCCAGCCCCCAGCAGTCTCCACGCCAGCGTACTGCTGCGCGACGCCGTGGAGATGCTGGTGACCGACCCGGATGGCTTCTACGTTGATGGCACCTTCGGGCGTGGCGGGCATGCGCTTGAGGTGCTGTCGCGACTCTCGCCGGAGGGGAAACTGCTGGCAATCGATCGCGATCCCGACGCTATCTCTGCCGGAGCCGGGCACCTTGCCGCGGACGAGCGCATCGAGCTTGTGCTGAGCCGCTTCTCCCGCCTACCCGAGCTGGCGGCAGCGCGCGGCATGACTGGCAAGGTAGCAGGTATCCTGGTGGATCTTGGCGTTTCCTCCCCCCAGTTGGACGACGCCGGTCGCGGATTCAGCTTTCAGAGCAGTGGCCCGCTGGATATGCGCATGTCGACCGATGGGCCCTCTGCAGCAGACTGGCTGAACTCGGCCGAGCAGGACGAAATTGCCAATGTGCTTTGGGAGTATGGCGAGGAGCGTCTGTCACGTCGCATTGCTCGAGCCATTGTCAGGCAGCGAGAAGATCAGCCCTTTGAAACCACTGCGCAGTTGGCTGCTGTGGTGCGGTCTGCTTACCCCGGCTATCAGAAAAAAGATCCGGCAACCCGTACCTTCCAGGCCGTGCGCATTCACATTAATCAGGAGCTCGCGGAAGTGGCCGAGCTGCTGGATGCATCGTTGGAATTGCTGGCACCCGCGGGTCGGCTTGTGGTCATTAGTTTTCATAGCCTGGAAGATCGACTGGTTAAACGTTTTATCCGCAAGCATTCATCCCAGGTCACCACGCCGAGGGATATCCCGCAGGCAGTGGTCGGCGGAGAGTCACCGCGACTGCGCGCTATCGGCAAAGCAAGGCGCGCCAGTGAAATAGAGGTTGCCGGCAACCCGCGCGCCCGCAGTGCAGTCATGCGAGTGGCAGAGAGGTTGGCGTCATGAAGCTCCTCACGAGCGGGCTTTCCTTGGCTTGCCTGGCCTCGGCGCTTTTTGTAGTGAGCGCCTCATGGGAATGTCGCCAACTGGCCGGGCGCTTGATGCAGGCCGAGTTGCGGGCGCAGGATTTGCAAACCCGCTGGGGGCAATTATTGCTCGAAGAGGCTGCCCTGGGTGCGCTTCCCCGAATTGAGCAGTTGGCGGCAGAGCAATACCTGATGCGAACACCGGGCGCCGCCAACCTTGTGGTGGTGGATCGATGAACAGCGCTTCTGTGAGTATTCCGGCCTGGCGCAGGGTTTTGCTCTGGTTGGCTCTGGCTCTAATGCTGACTGCGGTCGTCGTACGCATTGTGACGCTGCAGGTTTGGCCCGACTACGAGCGCGGTTTCAGCTTTCTGCAGGCGCAGGGCGCGGCGAGGTCGGTGCGCACAATCGATATCCCCGCGGTTCGCGGCATGATTCTCGACCGCGACGGGCGCCCGCTGGCAGTGAGTACGCCGGTCATTTCACTCTGGGCAGATCCTCAGCTGGTGAGCCTCGACGAGGGCGAAATTGCTTCTCTGGCAGAACGGCTCGAGTTGCCGATCGATGCTCTCGAGCTCAAGCTCAATGAGCAGTCCGGGCGACGTTTTGTCTACCTGAAGCGCGGCATGATTCCTGCCCGCCGGGCCGAATTCGAGGCTTTTTTGGGTCGCGGCGTTTATCTGATGGAGGAATTCCGCCGCTACTACCCCACGGGGGAGGTATCTGCCCAGCTGGTTGGTTTTACCGATATCGACGAGCGCGGCCAGGAAGGCGTTGAGCTAAGCCTGGATCAGCATTTGCGCGGCACGGCGGGCAGTTTGCGGGTGATCCGCGACCTGCAGGGGCAGGTGGTAGAAACGGCCGAGGTAATCGAGGCGGCGCATCCGGGTGATGATCTTACGCTGACGATTGATTCGCGACTGCAATTCAGTGCCTACCGTGAGCTCAAGGCGGCTGTACTGGCCCATGGAGCCAGTTCGGGTTCGCTGGTCACTATGGATGTGCACAGCGGCGAGATTCTGGCCATGGTTAACCAGCCCGCCTTTAACCCGAACAATCGCAGTGCCATTCAGCCCGCGGCGGTGCGAAACCGGGCGGTGACAGACCTGTTCGAACCAGGCTCTACTATCAAGGCCTTTACTTTGCTGGCAGCGCTGGAAACGGGCCGCTATCGCCCGCACAGCGAGATTGACACCTCGCCAGGTCGTTTGCGCATAGACAATAAACTGATTTATGACCCGGTTAACTACGGCGTGCTTACCCTGCAGGAAATCCTGGCCAAGTCGAGTCAGGTGGGTACGGCGCGAATCGCCCTCGATCTGAATCCGGATGATCTGGCTTCGCTGCTGCAGCGGGTCGGTCTTGGCGGCATACCCGGTACCGGGTTTCCGGGGGAGGTTGCCGGTTCGGTGCCTCAGCGCTACGACTGGAAACCGATCGAACAAGCCACGCTTTCCTACGGCTACGGTCTCTCTGTCTCGGCCATGCAGCTGGCCCAGGCATACGCCGTGTTTGGTAACGGTGGGTTACTGGTTGCGCCGCGCCTGTACAAGGATTCACCCCTGATGCCTGCGCAGCGAGTCGCCGATGAGGGCCTGGTAGGCGAGGTGCTTGAAATGTTGCGTATGGTGGTAGATCAGGGCACTGGCTCGGCCGCTGCCATTGCGAACTATGGAGTGGCCGGCAAAACCGGCACGGTGCATTTGATTGGCGATGAAGGCTATGAGGCGCACAAGTACAGCGCGGTGTTTGCCGGGCTGGCGCCAGCAGACAGCCCGCGCATCGTGACTGTGGTGGTAGTCAACGACCCACAAACTGATGACTACTCGGGCGGCAAGGTTGCTGCACCCGTGTTTTCCGCAACCACCGAAGCGGCGATGCGAATTCTTGGCGAGGTTCCGGATCGACCCGCTCTGTCGTCTCTTTCGCCGGCTCTGGCGCAGGGAGTGTTGCGATGAATCTGGCCCAATGCCTCACGCAGGTTGAATCCCTCGGGCCGGTAAACGGCGCATTGCAGCTTTCCGGTATTTGCAGTGACAGTCGCCAGATTAAGCCGGGAGATCTGTTTGTATCCCTCTCAGCGGCTGACAGCTGTACTCACCTACGTCAGGCGTTCCGGCAGGGGGCGGCCGCAGCGCTGATAGACAGTAAAGTCAGTTGCGATCTGGCGGCCGACGATAGCGCCAAACTGGTGCCGGTAGATAACCTGTCGGCACAGGCCAGTTTGATTGCCGGCAACTTCTTTGATCACCCTTCCAGGCGCATGCGCCTGGTGGGTATCACTGGCACCAATGGCAAAACAAGCCTCTGTAAATGGCTTGAATTCCTGCTGTGTCGATGCGGCATGAGTGCAGCCAGTCTCGGCACCTTGGGCGTTAGCCATTGTGGGGACCTGCTACAGCCGGCTGATGGAATGACCACGAGGGATGCAATTGAATCCCAGCGCTGGTTGAGCGAGTGCCGCGAAGCCGGAGCAGAGGTCTGTGCCATGGAAGTTTCCTCGCACGGGCTCCAGCAGGGTCGCGTGGCCGCTGTGCACTTCAATATGGCGCTCTTTACCAACTTTACGCGCGACCACCTCGATTTTCACGGCAGCGAGGAAGCCTATTGGCAGGCCAAACGCCGATTGTTTGACATGCCCGATCTGGAGGTTGTGCTGGTCAACCTGGACGATGCACGAGGCTGCATGCTGGCGGATGAATTGCGAGACCGCGTCAGGGTGGTTGGGTTTAGTTCGCGAGGCCATAAGGATGCCCAGCTATCTGCTATCAATGCGGTTTTCTCGCCCTCGTTGCAATTTCAGCTGCAGTGGCAGGGACAATTGATTGAGTTCAAAGCGCCCTGGCTGGTTGCTGAATTCGAGCTAAGCAACCTCTGCGCGGCTCTCGCTGTGGCAATGGAGTTGGGTGCGAGCGTTGAAGATCTGTACAGGGCGGTAGCCGAACTGAAGCCGGCCAGAGGCCGGTTGCAGCCGGTTGGCAGGGTAGGTGGAAGCACGCTTTACGTGGACTATGCCCACACGCCGGATGCGGTGCAAAACAGCCTGCAGGCACTGCGCGCTTCTGCCCCCGGTCAGTTGTTGGCTGTGCTGGGCTGTGGTGGTGATCGCGACCCGGGCAAGCGCCCCTTGATGGCCGCCGCCGCCCTCACCAGTGCTGATCGATTGTTGATTACTTCTGACAACCCGCGCTCGGAGAGTGCGCAGCAGATCGCCGACGACATGATGCGGGGCGTGCCTGGCGACAAATTGGATTGTGTCGATCTCTGCCTTGACCGCGCCCGGGCCATCGAGCAGTCGGTTGCAATGATGAGTGATGGTTACAGCGTTGCCCTACTTGGCAAGGGCCACGAAACCTGTCAGCTGGTGGGATCAGAAAAACAGCACTTCAGTGACATTGAGACAGCTGCAGCCTGCATTGGTCAAGCCGGTGGAGAGCTGCTGTGATCCAGAGTCTTTCAATGGCATCCCTGGCGCAGAAGTACGGTGGACGGCTGATGCTCGGCGACGCCTGGGTCAACGGCCTGAGCATTGACAGCCGCACCCTCGCCGAAGGCCAACTTTTTGCGGCCTTGCCTGGTGAAAACACCGACGGCCATGACTTTATCCTTGCCGCAGCCAAGAAGGGTGCACAGGCTGCCTTGGTACAACGGCCGGTAGATGCTGATTTGGTTCAGTGGGTGGTGTCGGATGTTGTCGAGGCCATGGGCCAGGTGGCGACCGAGTGTCGCAGCCAGTTCAAGGGCACCCTGTTTGGTATCACCGGATCCAACGGTAAAACGACGGTCAAAGAGATGCTGGCGGCCATTTGTGGGCGCCGGGGCAGCACTTTGGCGACGCGGGGTAATTTGAACAATCATTTGGGCGTGCCGCTGATGCTCTCGGAGCTGGCCGCCGAACACCGCTATGCGGTCATCGAAATGGGCGCGAGTGCCATCGGCGAAATTGACTGCCTGGCCTCCATTGCTCAGCCGGACGTGGCCCTGGTGACCCAGGTCGGTCATGCCCACCTTGAGGGGTTTGGCAGCCGCGGTGGAATTGTGCGCGGCAAGGGAGAGATCTACGACCATGTCAGTGCCGCTGGCCGCGCAGTAATCAACCTCGACTCCTATGGTCACGAAGAATTTCTGCGTCGTGCGACAGCCCAGCAGCTCACTTTTTCCGCCCGCGCCGGAGTCGAAGCCGATGTGCGTGCCACGGATATTCGAATTCATTTGCAGGGTTCAAGTTGGCGTCTGGTTACTCCTCTGGGAGAGACGCCAATCGAGCAGCGCCAACTTGGCATGAACAATGTGTACAACGGTCTGGCCTCTGCCGCTGCCGCATTGGCGGCAGGTTTCAGCCTGAACGACATTCGTCAGGGCCTGACTCAGTCGGCGGCTGTTGCCGGAAGGCTTTTCCCCCGTGGGGGATTGGCCGGCTGCAATCTTCTCGACGATTCCTATAACGCCAACCCCGACTCGGTAGCCGCCGCTATCGACGTGCTGGCTAGCTGCGCAGGTCGCCGCATCCTGGTGTTGGGTGACATGGCAGAGCTGGGCAACGACGAAGTGGTCATGCACCGTCAGGCGGGCGAGCTGGCTCGACTGAAGGGTATCGATTGCCTGGTAACCGTTGGCGATCTGGCTGCTGAAGCGGCGCGAGCCTACGGCGACAAGGCGAAGGATTTTGACAATACGGGAGCGGCTGCGGAGTGGCTGCTGCAAGAGATTGATGCCAACACAACCCTGTTGGTGAAAGGGTCGCGCAGCGCACGCATGGAGCGAGTGGTCGAGGCGTTAACACCAGGGGAGAAGGCCTGATGCTTTATTGGTTAACCGAATATCTGACTCAGTTCTACAGTGGCTTCAATGTGTTTGCCTACCTGTCATTTCGCGCCATTCTGGGCGTACTGACCGCCCTCACCATCTCGATGGTGTTCGGTGCTCCCATGATTCGCAAGCTCAATTACCTTCAGATTGGTCAGTCAGTGCGCGATGACGGGCCGCAGTCGCACCTCAGCAAGACGGGTACGCCAACCATGGGTGGCACCCTGATTCTGCTATCCATTATGGTCAGCACATTGCTTTGGTCCGATCTGGGCAGTCGTTACGTGTGGGTGGTGCTCTTTGTCACCTTTAGTTTTGGTTTGATCGGCTTTGTGGACGACTACAAAAAGGTGGTGCACCGGGACCCCAAAGGCTTGCCGGCACGCTGGAAATACTTCTGGCAATCGGTAGCCGGCCTGGTAGTCGCTTTCTATCTCTATTTCAGCGCCGTCGATCCGGTGGAAACCCAATTGATGGTTCCCTTCTTCAAAGACGTGGCAATTGGCCTGGGCTGGTTGTTTATCCCCCTTACCTATTTTGTGGTGGTGGGCTCGTCCAATGCGGTCAACTTGACCGATGGTCTGGACGGGTTGGCCATTTTACCTTCGGTGATGATCGGCGGTGCGCTCGGCATTATTGCCTACCTTGCCGGGCACGTGGAGTTTGCCGACTACCTGCACATTCCCTATTTGCCGGGAACCGGAGAGCTGGTG